>CAOKFJ010000126.1 GCA_948467695.1 uncultured Allobaculum sp.
ATGAAATTGGCGAAGACGCGGCAGACCTTCTGCTTATTGATAATCCGCAGGCAATTCTTAGAGGAGAAGAAGTCGAAGATCTCGAACCGACGGAGAAGCCGAAATCAAAACGGTGGTTCTGGAAATAAAGAATGCTCCAAATCAGCTGGATGACCAGAGATTTGGAGCATTTTCATTTTGCGAAATTGGGAAGAGAAGATTCGTGAAGGCAGCAGCGGGCGATTACTTTACACCGTACCAGCCGATACCTTCGCCTTTCCAGCCGATTTTGACGAGATAGTCGTTTTCGGCTTTGTTCGTTGTGTAGTTGTGACTGCCGGCTTTCGCGTTGGGGTTGTACTGGCGATACAGCGGCACGCCTTTTGCGTCATCGGAATACCAGCCGATGCCCTCGTACTTCCAGCCGAGTCTGACGAGCGCATCTTTTTCTCTGGCGTCCATGGTGTAGTGATGATCGCCGTCATTGTGGTTGTAGAGACGGAAGACAGGAGTGCTCGATTCTTTGGGAGCGATCCATCCCGTGCCTTCATATTTCCAGCCGATTTTTGCGAGATAGTCTTTCTCGTTGGTGCTGGCTGTATAGAAGTGCTCGCCGGAGTTGGGATTGTACAGACGGTGCATGACCGTTTTCTCCGTTTTTGTCGCTGTCTCGACGATCTGGAAGGTGATCGTTTTCTGGCCGGTGTAGTTGCCGATGCCGATAATGGTCATCGTCGCTTTGCCGGGCTGTGTGTTGTTTGCGTAAGCAATTTTATAATCTCTGCCTTTTACCAGCGTGCGCCCGCCATGAGTGACTTTTGGTTCGGGAGTGATCGGTTTGCCGGTAAAGGTGTACGAACTGGAAATTCCGTTCACATTGGAAGACAGTAGCGCAGCCGGGGTGATCGTAAATGAAAGAGAAATCGAACCGGTGAAGTTTCCAATGCCATATATGGTGAGAGTCGCTCTGCCGCAGTTGAGATTGTCAGCGTATGCGAGCGTGTAATCAACATTCTCGCGGAGAACTCTTCCGGAATAGGTGACTACAGGTTTTGGTGTGATTGAACTTCCCGTGTAAACGTAGGAGGAAGATACGTTATTGATGGTTGCGTCATAAATATTGTCAGGAGCGGAAACTCCCTCATTGATCCAGAATGTCTCTTCAACAGAGCCGGTGTAGTTGCCAATACCTGTGACGGTCACTGTAGCCGTACCAGGATTTACATTGTTTGTGTACGAGAGCGTATAGTCTTTTCCTTTGATGAGCGTTACGCCTTCATGTACGACAGTCGGTTCAGGCGTGATCGGGCTTCCTGTGTAATCGAAAGAGTACGCGGGAAGAGTTGTGTCCCAGTAGTTCAGCTGGGCTGGAACGATTTCAAACTGCTTCGAGATGGATCCGGAATACTCTCCTTTGCCGGTGATCGTAATGGTTGCGGTTCCGCAGTTGACATTGTTCGAGTAGGAAAGTGTATAGTCGTCTTCTTCCCACAGCCATCGATCAAACAGCGCGACATCCGGTTTGGGGCAGATCGGAGTTCCTGTGTAGGAGTATGTTGGAGAAAGGTTCTCAATCTCGCTAAAAGACAGATCGAAGCAGGTGATTGCGAAACGGTAATCTGACGCGCCACTATAGTTTCCGGTGAGGGTGATGGTCATTTTTCCGTAACCGGGCTGTGTATTGTTTTCAAATGACAATCTGTAGTCCTTGTTTTTAACAAGTGTGACGTTGTTATAGACGACGGTCGGATCGGGTGTGATGGGACTTCCGGTATACGGATAGGATTCAGGATAATTCTCGAGCGTAAGCTGCCACCATTCCACCTCAATCGGATTAATCGTCAATTCCTTTGTGATGGTTCCGGTGCATGAACCGATACCGGTAATGGTCATCGTCGCTGTTCCTGCATCTGTGTTGTTCGAATAGGAAATCTGATAATGCGTTCCTTCAACGAGCGTGCTTGTATCGTATCTGAGTGTGACGTTCTGCGTGATTGGCTCTCCGGAATACGTATAGACGGGAGAAAAATCATCCACAATAACGTCATCGAGCGAGATGTTCATGTCCTCCGGACGATCGGGATCGACGATATGCATGCTGCAGTCGCCCGCAGTATTCGTTGTTGTCCAGCGAATCGTTCCATCCGGGAAGAGAACGGGATTGCATGACCCGAGATCCATGAACAAAGTGGCTGTGTCGGTGATCTGGTTTCCCTTCTCATCGATACCGACAGCTTTGACGATGTTTCCATCGCCGTGCGTTTCTTCCCAAAGAAGAAGGAACGTATTGTCATTTTTCTTTGTCAGGCGTACCGTGCCGATTTCGATCTGCGCATCATTCGCATAATCGGTGATCCATACCGTTTTGGGGGCATCCAGATTTTTGGAGGTGATGGAAATAAAGACATTTGCCTGCGCATTGCGTTCATTACCGGCCTTGCCTTTCGCTTTTCCGGCAAGAAGGCAATTGTTGGAAGAAAGCTCAAATCCTCCCGGATAGACCCCGGTGAAGTTGGCTCCGATATTTCCGTCAATCTGGAATACTTCCTGATATTTTATGCGCGAACCAAGATCAGCATTCTTGGACATCGAGGTCACCACAAGCGCTCTAGGATAGGCGTCGCCATGGTCGGCGCGATAGATGTTCTGACCATCTGTCTGAATGTACTGCATAAATGAATGAGAGACATAACCGTAGCTGATGTTGGACACCTTTGTGGATGAATCGATCACGCTGAGTGTGGATGCGTCCAGGATAAAGGTCATATTGGCCTGATGATTCAATCCATCATCGGATGTATACATCTGATGAGAGGTATGGAGATATAGACGACCATCAGCTTCGCAAAGCGATGCGCTTCCATTGGCAAAGGGAACAATGGTATTGATTCCGGAAAGGGAAGTGGATGCAGCCTCTTTCCAGTCTTTCGAGTAGGCTGTAACGTTAATGACTTCCTTTGTATCGTTTTCTTCCGGGTTTGTCTGACCGGTGACCACATAGTAGTACTGCTCTCCCGCGTAAAACGCGCCGAAGATCGGCAGTTTGAGCGAAAGAGTTCTTTGTTCGATGAGCTGGTTGCTGCTGTCGTAGGTGAAAATGCCTAGTTTCTGACCATCGAGCTTTTCTACGCGAAGACTGCCCGTATCTGTGGGATAGAGATATTCTTCCTGACAGGAGCCGTAGTTGGGATAGTAATTCGGTTTACGGCGGTTTGCTCCTTTTCCTTCAAGCGGAACACTGTAGGCTGAACCGGAGTCCTTACGATTGCCTTGAGCCTTCGAAGGAGTCCGGCTGGTGTCATCTTCAGCGGTTTCCATGGATAACGAATCAGAAGAATCGTCTTCTTCAAAGCTTGTATCCATAGATATTGCATTCTCGTCTGATGGATTGCTTTGAGCATGCAATGGCAGAGGTGTCTGCGATAGCGCAAGCATACCGCAAAGCATCAGAGAGAGAAATTTTGTATGTTTCATGAAATATCCTTTCTAAAAAAATCTCTTGCAGGTTTCTATGATAACGGTGCAAAGAGAATGGTTCTAGAGAAATCTGCGATAAATTGCGAAAAATTGAAAGTTTTATGAAATTAAAGAGATGAGATTATTTAAGAATCTTCATTGGATTGAATACGAAATGCCGATTGGATACATCATCACCTGATATAACCAATCGGCATTACTGTTTGTTCGTATTTGAATGGTTCGAGATTCGATTTAGCTGTGAAGCGGGCTGGTATACACAGGAACTTCACCGGAGCGGATGGCCTGTAGATCGGATCGGGCGTGCGATACATCTTCTTCGTTAGGCACCATGACATAAGCGTTGTCGCCGAGTGTCGGAGCAAAGTCAGTGGCATCGCCGCCGGAAACCGAATAGGTGTAAATGCTCCAGCTCGTTGGATGGGTGAGTTCCATATTGACCAGTGCGGCGATATCTTCGGCTTTCAGATTCATTTGAACGTTATCTTTAACGACGTTCAGAATGGAAGTGTAGCTTTGCAGAATAGCGGGGGAGAGAACTTTCTGAATGATCGCTTCCACAACGCGCATCTGGTTTCGTCCGCGTTCGCGGTCTCCTTCTTCAAAGGCATATCGTTCGCGGGCAAAAGCGAGAGCGACTTCGCCGTTCATGTGGATGATTCCTGGCTTGAAATCGTATTTGCCATTGGTGAAGTCGTCAACGTTATGGACATCAACACCGCCTAGAGCATCGATGATTTTGATCACGCTGGTGAAGTTGACGCGGATGTTGTAGTTGATTTCTGTATCAAGAAGCTTTTCCAGTGTTTTTTCTGTTACTGCTACGCCATACATGCCGCTGTGTGTCAGCTTGTCTTTTTTGCCGGCTGGACAGGCGGACACGCCTTCGCAGTCGAATTCAACATAGTAGTCGCGGGGAATGCTCAGAATGAAGATCGAACGCGTTGATGGATTGACGCTGATCAGCATATTTACGTCGCTTCGACCCGTTTCGGAAATACTTCCGAAGTTATCGATACCGGAGATTAGAACCGTGAACGGATTTTTGGTGACGTTGACATCGGTTGAAGTATTGGGCATTTCTGTGGCAGTGCACTGGATCTGGTGAATCGGACGCACATCATCGGAAAATTCTTCAAGTCCGTCATACCCGCGAATAATTGAAAGATAGGGCTGGTAGAGAATGATCGCATCGATCGCGACACCTTTGAGATTTCGCGCCATCAGAAGGGACGAATCGTATTCCTTCAGTGTGTATTCGATATTCTGCTCGGACAGCCAGTCGATCATCGGCTGTCTTTGTTCGGCGGGCATGCTTTTGAGAATGCCGATGGTACGGCCATTGAGATCTTCGGCTGTTTTGATCAGTGAATCGTTGAGAACATCGAGATCGATGAAATCGCCTTTTTCCTGAACCGGCTCGCTCATGGTATCGATCGCGGAATAGGTCACGTTGAATGAATAACCCAGAAAGCCATTTGAGAGGCAAAGGATTCCTGCCATGACGTAAGCCAGAACATGCATCCATTTGCGATGACGGACCATAAGCAGATACCACATCAGAATGAGGATGACGATATTGACCTCGATGATGATGGAAACGAACAATGTCGGGATAATATTGAATTTCAGCAGCCAGAAGCAGCCGAACAGACAGACAAGAAGAGTCGCCAGCCATACGTAAAAACGCGGCTTTTTATAAAACTTTCGATGGTGTCGGTGATGTCGGTGGTGATGAGACATTCAGATAACCTTCTTTCTAAGCTTTCAAAATAATCAGACAGCCGCTGCTTTCGCTTCTGTATATAAAGAACGACTGTGAAATATAAAACGTGTTTTCGCTATATTTTCTAAAAAATACGATCAAATGGCAACGCATGAGTCCGCAAGACAGAAAAAAGCTGCCATTAGGCAGCTGTACAGTGCATGTTGCTGGAAGAATCGGAGACAGGACTCTGAATACCTTCCATGTTGAAATGTTCCCAGTCGGGAGAATAGGTGGTGACGAGATGATTGACCATTTCGATCAGACGGCTTTCATCGTTGGACATGGCCACATTGTAAAGCGTAGGCAGCGCGTCAAGGAACGTCTTCATATCGAATTCAATCGGCTGACCGATATGGATGAGTTCATTGGCGGTTTTTTTCATGCCTTCTTCTTCCATGAGCTTCTCTTCATACAGCTTTTCGCCAGGGCGAAGACCTGTGTATTCAATCTCGATATCCTTGCCGGGCACTTTTCCGGCAAGACGGATCAGATTTCGCGCGAGGTCGTCGATTTTGACCGGTTCGCCCATATCGAGAACGAAGATTTCTCCGCCCTCGGCGTAGGAACCGGCTTCAAGAACCAGAGATACCGCTTCGGAAATCGTCATGAAGTAGCGAATGATATCCGGATGCGTAACGGTAACTGGACCGCCTGCGTTGATCTGTTTCTGGAAGAGCGGGATAACCGAGCCGTTTGAGCCGAGAACGTTGCCGAATCGAACCGCGACAAACTGCGTTCGCGGGTTGCTGACCAGATCGCGCTGGCATCCGCTGCCCCAGGAAATACGGGGGAGATTCCACGTTTCCGCATTCTTC
>CAOKFJ010000127.1 GCA_948467695.1 uncultured Allobaculum sp.
AAAAAAGTCTTTAAAACCCGATTTACATCCGCAAAAATGCTCCTGATTTCGCTCATTTTTAAGAAAACGCAATCAGGAGCATTTCTGTGAAAAGAGAATTTCCTAACATCTGCTCCTCTGTCCTTATTCCCTTTTCGTGTTTCGTGAGAAGTCATAAGTTATTCGTGAGAAATCTCAGGCATTTCTCACGAAAGTAATATCAACCTATCCGTTGTTATAACAAACGTATTTCCGAATTTTAAAATCCTTTTTGATCTATAAACCTAATCATAGGGCAGAAGAAATCTCACAAAAAAATCGGATTCGTGAGATTTCTCGAGAGTATTTATCAGAAAACGCGCTCACTTCCATCACTGTTCCATATACACGCTTTCTGGTAGGTTTTAAATCAAATTTCAAAGGCATTCAAACGTTCGATGTGAGATTCATTATCCTCTTTTGTCAACAGCCAGATCTCATCTTTACGAAGCAGATTCACGTCAAGAAGACTGTGTTCATGCGTCGCGGCAATCAATTGACGGGATTCGGTATTTTCGCCCATGAGCGTAAAAACTTCCACTACTCGTTTTGTAAGAAGCGGATGCCATGAGCGCCCAAAATCATCGACGAAATACGTACGCTCGCGTTTATTCAAGAACAAAATCAGCAGTTCAATCAGCCTTCGTGTCCCGTCCGACTCATCGCTCAATCGAAACTTCGCTTCGCTATCTGCGTGCTGAAAAAAGACCTGATAAAATTCAAGTCCCGGAATCGTCTCATCATTCCGCACAGAAAACTGCTGCTTCTGAATCAGATATGCATCATCAGGCAGACCAAGCCAAATTCTGCAGGACTTGTCCTGCATCTGGATTCGTTCAAGTTCCGCTTCTACTTGATCACGCATTGAAATCGGCACGCTTCCAAGGAAATCAATTTTCGTTCTCGGTATATGGTGTAATGCGGAAATTTCATTTCCAAATACCTTCATAAATTGCGCAGAGATGTTTAAACCGTCGCTCTCGATAAACTGCCCTCTATTCCAGACAGGCGACCAGATACATAAATCATCTTTAAACCATTTATATGCATCCTCTAAACGTACCGCCTCAGGATATTTTTTATAGAAGGTTCGTCTGTGACGATTTGCGTCCGTCAGCAGCAGAATTGTGTTTTCCTGCACAGACTCTTCCAGGCAACGCTGTATCTGCTCACGAGCATCGCCGAAAACCAAACCCACCGCAAAACAGCCTCTGATCAAATCTCTTTCGAAGAGCGGAATTTCCCTTCCGTCTTCCGCCATTTCATACAGACTTTCTCGCAGAAAAATCCTCTGTGCGAGCAGAACTTCAAATCCATACTGATAGTTCCGATTCCCCTTGCGAAACCGAATCTGGAAACAGCTTGGTTTGCTGCAGTTGCCTGCTTTTGTTCTGTTAAACATTTGCGAAGAGCCTTTTGGCAAACCATAGAGAACTGAATGCTGAATAAACTCTGCCGCTTGAATAAAACTGGATTTACCCGAACCGTTTGCGCCGAACAGCATCGCCAGTTTCAAGAGATTCTGTGCAGAGTTGTCATTCCCTGTGGAATGTACATGTTCAGGATGAGCGCGTTCACTGCTTGCGATCATGGAAAACCCGGCTTTGCCGCGATCAATCTCTGAAGCAATGTGATCTCCAAACGATAAAAAGTTAGTGATCTTCATCTGTATCAGCATTTCCCTTACCCTCACTTCCTGCTTTATTATTCATTTTTGCATTCCCTCGTATCCATTCTCTCATTTTCTGCACGTATTTGTTTTGTTTTCTATTTCGTTTTTATATTTTAAAACACAAAAAAACAAAAAAATTGCAGGCGGCCTGGGGAAGCCTCCTGCATTGGGGAATATTGGTGTTCACAGGTATGAACGGATATAGTTTAAATAATATTTGAGAAAAAGGAAATCAATATGAAGCTGTATGAGAGATCGGGCATCTTCGATCAGCTTCAGATATCTCTTCTTTTGAGATTCATTGAATGAATCTTTTGGATTCATTCACGCTCAATTTGAGATAGGTTCAGGTTAATTGTTAAAAGAGATTTGAAATGAAAATCTGCCGTCTTGCTCTTGCCAGGGACAAGTGCGAAACAGCTGTATTCTGTTCAGGCTGCATGTCAGCCTGCCTGAATCAGTACCGGCTTTGATGATAGCCGGTACTGCCAGTCAGGGTATCAGGCAACTCGCCGTTACAAAACGCTTTGCTTGATACGATAGGTAGAAAGGAACATGGGGTTTGAGTTTGGAGTAGGGATTTTGGGTAAGGAATATCAGGTTTTGATCGTGAAGCAGGCTCGGGTAAGCGCTGCTTCGTTTTTTTTATGGGGATTGGGTATGAATTCGGTATGAATTTTGTTTGAGAGTTGGAGTTTAAACGATAGGGGTTGAAGCGGTTGTTTGTTTGAAAGCGAGTATTACGCTGCGTTGAAGTGCTCGAGGAGCATTTTTTCAGCTTTAGCGGACCAGAGGCCTTTGTTTGCTTTGCATACAGCGTCGAGTTCGAGGAAGAACGGATCGGTTTCGCCAAGTTTTGCGAAGTCGTCGATGGCTGTCATCGGCATGTTGATGTGTGTGTACACCAGTTTCTTTCCGCCAGGTACGTTGGGCAGATTCTTAGTGGTTTCAACTACGGAATCCAGACCGCCGACATGAGTGATCATTACGGCTGCGTTGATGCGTCCGTCCGCGTTTTTGTCGATGGCTTCTTTCATGTCATCGATGGTTCCGCCGGTGGAGCCGATGATTTTGGAGCGGCTGTAGTGGGAATCGTAGAGGTTCACTTCTGCGGAGAAGTTGGGGTCTGTCGGTCCTGCGAACAGGTTCATGCAGCCGTCGTAAGCGAGCAGGCGGTTGCCCAGTTCGCATACTGCTTTGTTGGGGATGTAGACGAAGACATCATCGTAGCCATGACCTTCGGTGATTGCCATGAGTCCTTCGTATTCGTCATCGAGTTTTGCGGTGTTGACGTAGATGAGTTCAACGCCGTGTTCTTTGGCTTCTTCTTCGCTGATCACTTCCTGAGCGCGTTTGATGCGGTCATCGGAAATTTCTGTAACAACGATGCGTTTGGGTTTGTTTTCGAATGTCAGGCCATAGGAGATCGCGCCCAGCCCCATCGGGCCGCAGCCGCCCATGATCAGGATGTTGCCGCCTTCTTTGGTTCCCATGATGTGGTCGTATTTGCCGGGAACGGTGTGGTAGTTGGTGTGGTATCCGCCGATGCAGCAGGAAACAGGTTCAGCTACGCTGCTTGCGAAGTAGGCGTCGCCATCGAATGTCCAGAGGCATCCGGCTTCAATGATGTCGTTGGGGAAGATGCAGTATTCGGTATCGCCGCCGCACCAGAGGTAGGAGTATCCGGGAGATTCCATCTGGCCGGGGATTGCCGGCTGCTGAGCGAATTTCTGTCCGGGCTGGAATTTGTCCTGCCATTTTTTGCCGACTTTAACGATGTCGCCGGCGAATTCGTGACCGATGATGATCGGATGATCTTTAACGTCGTTGGGCACGCGCTTGTGTTTTTCACCCTGTTTAACGGTTTTCCAGGTGGACATGCAGATGGAGTCGCTGACAACTTTCACAAGGATTTCGTCGTCTTTGATTTCGGGAAGTTCAAATTCGTCGAGACGGATGTCGTCTACGCCATAGAGACGGACTGCTCTGGTTTTCATAGTTTTTCCTCATTTCCGACCGGTGCTGCCGGTCTTTTCTGTTGTGATTTGATCTGTTTGTGGATTGCGAAGGCAAATGATAGCGAGTCATTTGCGGGAAGAAATCCGGCAGGAGCTGCTTTGTCTGTTTTTTGCAGCTCTGCCGAACTGCCGGATTTTGATATGCGGTTTGAGTAAAGAGAATTAGAGAGCTGGGGTTAGAGAGATGGGGTTAGAGAGATGGAGTTGGAGATAGATCGATTAAGCCGGAAGTGCTTCGCGCTTTTTGAGCGCTGGTGATTGCCGGTCGAGGCTGTTTTTCTATTCAAGACCGGCTGCAAGCATGTCGTAGATGCCTTCGGGATTGGAAGCGACGACTTTTTCGACCATTTCCATATCGCCGAGCGTTTCCGCGATGTGCTGGAGGATTTTTACGTGTCCTTCGGTTGTGGCTGCGATGCCGATGACGATGCGGACATTTCCGCCGCCCCAGGCGATGCCTTCGGGGTAGATCTGCACGCAAAGGCCGGTGTTTTTCACGCAGTCTTTGACTTCGTATTCGCCATGGGGAATGGCGATGTCGTTGCCGATGTAGGTTGTCAGGTCGTGGTCGCGGTTGAGCATGCCCTGAATGTAGCCTTCGCTGATGTAGCCGGCTTCCAGAAGGAGCTTGCCTGCGGCAACGATTGCTTCGTCGGAGTTTGCGGCTTTGCAGTTGATGCGGATGTTTTTGGTCTCCAGGATGCCGGGAGCCTTGACTTCTTCTTCTTTGCGTTTGCGTCTGAACAGTGCCATGATTTTCCTCTTTCTTCCGGCTGGTGCCGGATCTTGTTCTGTCTGTGGGTGTCTAAGTTAAGCGGTTTTGGAGTTGTCTAAGTTTAGGAATGATTTTGCTGCTGATGGTGCGCTTGCCGGCGCTTGATGTGTGTATGTCAGCAGCGTGGCAGTTTGGGCGGGATGCCGCGCACTGCGATGGGTTGTTTTTTCTCAGGTACACCGTGGGGTAAATGCCATTCCAGATCTGTCTGGATCTGTTTTCTGCCCCATGGAGTTATCCGCCATTTCGACCGATGGAATGCTCCGTGGATTCGAGTATGCGGATGATCGCTTCTTCAGCGAGTGTTTCGTCTTTGGAGAAGAGTGCTTCCAGGTAGGCTTCATCGTCGATGAGCGCCGCGTTGAGTGCCGACAGAAGTTCCTGCTCCATGCGTTCTGCCGGTTTTGGCAGCAGGCTGATCGCCATGAAGCGGACGTTTTCGAGCTGTTCGCACATGAAGCATTTCTGATCGGGCACAAGCACGAAGTATTCGGTCTGGGCGATGGCTTCATCGGCTGCGTGAAGCAGTCCGAAGCCGGCGTCGTGATCAACGACGGGACCAAGCGCTTCGCGTCGAAGAATTGCCTGTTCGGTCGGTCCGTTTGGCGAGGCGCTGATGTCTGCCGCGATGCGGGCGAGATCTTCAGGCTTGCTTGTGGCGGGGACTGTCTGGAGGCTGAAGCTGGAAATCAGTTTTTCGCAGGCTGCCGACCATAAGTGGAGGCGTTCCATGCGGGTTTTGAAGCTTTCTTTGTTTCGAACTCTGCCTGAACCGTTGCGGATCGTGCCGATCGTTTTGGCGATGGCTTTGAGATCCGCTGCATCAAGCAGTGTCGAGACGCGGACGGTAGGAACGGATGCGTTTTCGAATTCGAAGTTCGAGATGAGCAGATCCAGATCGTCGGCGTATTTTGCCTGGTCAAGCGAGAGTGTCTGGACACTGAGCTGGCCATGGAAGGCGCCGGCGACGCGGGCTGCAAGCAGGGCGCTTGAGCCGATGCCCGAGGCGCAGACGATGCCGGCTTTGAGCATGACCGGACGGCGTTTCTGGCGGTTTCGCTCGAGACTGGCGCCGACGTGCATCGTGATGAATCCTGTTTCTTCATCGGAAACGGGATAGCCGGTCGCTTCTTCAATCAGGCTGCATACCTTGCGGGTTTCTTCGAACAGATCCTTGTACTCGGCTTTGAGCGCGTCGATCATCGGATTCGAGATCGGCATGTGTCTTCTCAGGCGGACAAGTGTCGGTTCAAGATGGGTGATCAGCCCCTGCAGAAACTGGGGATCTTCCAGAAGCAGGCTGCTGACGGGTTCGCCATAGGCACAGGCGATGCGTACAGCGAGCTTGCCGGCTTCGCTTTCTTCAAATGCCGTGTGACCTTCACTGCTCGACGCCTTGGCGGCGGCGAGGTGAATAGCGATAAAGGAGATTTCGGTTTCAGGGAATTCGACATCGAATTCGGTTTCAAGAAGCGATGCGAGTTCTCTGGCTAAAGGCGTTTCTTCGCTTGCGGCGAA
>CAOKFJ010000128.1 GCA_948467695.1 uncultured Allobaculum sp.
AGTTCCCACCTTGCGGCAGCCGGCGCCAATGTGCTCTGCAACCTGTCGGCAAGCAACGAAACCATCGGCAAAGACGAATACCGCTCCTCTCTCGTGCTCAACCAGTCGGCACGAAACTACGCCGCCTACATTTATGCGAGCGCGGGAAGCGATGAAAGCTCGAGCGATCTTGTCTTTGGCGGACAGGATCTGATCGCCGAAAACGGAAAACTCCTCGCTTCTTCTTCGCTCATGGATCCCAAACCATACATCCTTGCCCAGATCGATCTTGAATGCCTGAAGAACGACCGCATGAAGTACAAAACCTCGTTTGAATCGCTCGAGCGCGGTGTCATCCGCGTCCCCTTCGCCTCCACCCCCCTTGAAGAAATCGAGCTGACGCGTGCCATCGACGCCTATCCGTTCGTACCCTCCGATCCTAAACGCCGCCTGGAGCGCTGCCAGAAGATTCTGACCTATCAGGCACGCGGACTTGCAACACGTCTGGAAAAAATTCACTGCTCCAAAGTCGTGCTCGGCATTTCCGGCGGACTTGACTCCACACTCGCTTTGCTTGTGTGCGTAAAAGCGTTTGAACTGGCGCACCTTGATCCCGAAGGCATCATCGCCATCACTCTGCCGGGCTTTGGCACAACTGACCACACAAAAAACAACGCCGTCGCGCTCATGGAACTGCTTGGCGTCAACGCGCGCGAAATCTCCATTTCCAAAGCCGTTCTGCAGCACTTTGAAGACATCGGACAGGATCCGCATACATACGATGTAACGTATGAAAACTCCCAGGCGCGCGAACGCACACAGATTCTCATGGATGTCGCCAACAAAGAAAACGCGATCGTTGTCGGCACCGGCGATCTGAGCGAACTCGCCCTTGGCTGGTGCACTTATAATGGCGACCACATGTCCATGTACGCTGTAAACACTTCCGTGCCCAAAACACTCGTTCGCTACATTGTCGAAAGCGAAGCCATCATGGCGAAAAACGAAGGCAATACCCGACTGGCAGATGTGCTGATCTCCATTTGCGAAACACCCGTATCTCCCGAACTTCTTCCGCCTGATCCCGATGGAAAAATCGCGCAGAAAACCGAACAGGTCATCGGACGCTACGATCTGCACGACTTCTTCATGTACCACATGATTCGCTGGCATGAATCGCCTGAAAAAATCTTCGATCTTGCCTGCATCGCTTTCCCGAACATCAGCAAAGAACAGATTCTTAATACCCTCAAGCAGTTCTACAACCGTTTCTTCACCCAGCAGTTCAAACGCAACTGCATGCCCGACGGCATTAAGGTCGGTTCCGTCAATTTCTCCCCGCGCGGCGACTGGCGCATGCCCTCCGACGCGTCGAGAAACATGTGGCTTGCCGAACTGAACGCCATCGAACTGTAAGCTTTTCAAAAACGACTCGCAAACGCGCCATCCAAAACGGACGGCGCGTTTTCTCTTGCCAGAATCATTCGCAGCTCGTATCGGACACTCATGATCTTTTCAAAGGGATGGCATATTTCCATTCAAACGAGCATGACGAATACTCTATTTGCTGCCCTATCCCGGTATGATAAAGACAGTACCCGCATTTGTTTTCGTACCTGATTTTTCTACCGCTCAAATTAGCCATACCATATGCGCCGATCCTGAGTATCACTGTAAACACCTATCCAGAAATTCTGCTCACAGAAATCCGGTCAGGTACGAAAGATCCATACCGAAAGGAGATCACTATGAATCGAATTCTGCGCAGATTATTCACCTCATGCGCCATTGCATCTCTTTCTTTAACCTTGAGTGCCTGCGGTTCGTCTTCCGCAGACTCATCCTCATCGCACCTCTCTGCCATAACGCAGAGCTCAACATCCGAACAGGAATCTCAAACCGTATCTGATTCTCGCGTTGCTTCTGAACAAGGCGAATCTTCCATAAATTCATCTCCGGAAGCCAGTCCGGAACTCGATGTTGTTCAGGAACTTGGCGCGCTCGACTATGCGCCGCTTCTTTTCAATAATCAGGGATGGGTGATCCACAAAGATGGGCAGTACGAGTATTACAACAGCGACGGCACTCCTGTCGTAAAAGACCGCTACTTTGATCAGTTCTCGTTCTACGCAGGCGAATCGATTTCGACAGTCGCCACTCCCGATCCCTCCACACGCGCTGTACTGCACAAAACCGGAAAAATGTGGGCCGGACCGGGAAGCGAGTCTGCGCTTCTTCCTTATGACCACTGGCCCGATGATGTCGTTCCCGGTGGCCTGGGCGGCGCGACCTCCGGCGCGTTTTACTATCTTGAAGATGGCACCTTCAAAGTTGATCCGGGTGTTATTCCTGAACATCCCGACTACGACCCGCCCAAATTCATCATGACTCTTTTCGGTCCAGGCATTAAAGCCGATGGCTGCAAGACAAATCCCTTTCATGTGTGGATCCCTGAACACAACATTTTGATCGGGCCCTATAGTGCAGGAAGCGCCGTATCGTATTACCAGATGCATGAAATCCAGCTCATGAATCCGACCGCCAGAGATCCCAACATCATGGTCGGCGAATTGTTCTGGAGACTCGATGAATCGAGCGGCTATTACATTGTCAACGGGCTCGACAATATGATGATCGGTCCGTTTGACGGCATTGAAATCACCGATCCAGCGTATATGGGAGGACGCATCGGCGATACATATATCCTTTTTGACAAACATCTCAACGAAGTTTATCGCGCCGATATCCAGGCTGGGGGAGCTCCAGCAGAGGGGTATGTTCCCGTAGAAATCGATGGCAAATGGATAATCACGACCATGGATTCGCTTGCCGAAAGACCCGCCAGCTTTACAGAAACATTCGATCACTTACCTCTTCAGCCAGATCCCCAGTCTGAATAAGTTTCGCTCGATATTCGAAAGGGAACTTCATGGACATCTTTGCCTCCTGCAGTTCTCCTGAAGGATTGCTTCGTTTATCGTCTTATATGCGAAAGTGCGCTTTTCAAATTCGAAGAGCGCACTTTTATTTCCCCTGTTTAAAGAGAATTAAACGCAATATCAGTACAAATTACATATAAGTGTATTTTTATAATCTTTTAGCCGATATGATTATGGAAAAGCCTGCCTGATTCCGTTCTCTCTTTGCTTGAACGCTGATTTTTCCGCATAGAAAGCAGGCGGAATTCAGGCGTATTGGAGATTCAACATGAAAAATCATCACTTGCATTCTTTGGCGTGTTCCCTGCTCGTCTGCGCGATTTCGCTTTGCGGATGCGGCAGTTCCGACAGCGAACCCCAATCCAGTTCATATGCAGATACTGAAAAGACGATCGATATGAACATTCCGGCAGAACCTTCAGACAGAATTTCTGTCGAAGATACCATTCAGACTTTCGGTGTTCTCGACCTGCCGCCCATTCTGTTTGATCATGATGGATGGATCACCCGAACCGCCGGTGAATACGAATATTTCAATTTTGATGGAACGCCAATCGTCAAAGACCAGGGATTCAATACGATGGGCATCCCCTCAGGATTCAGCGATCGCCTTGATTCGGTTGCTTTGGGCAAAGATCGAAACTTTCTGATGCGCCCAGACGATGGCCAGGGCGTCGCTATCCTTCCCCATCCCGACTGGCCGCAGGATGCGTATTTCGGTGGAGGCGCAGGTGTCAATACCAATGGAATTTTCTCTCTTGCCGAGGATGGAACAATTGTCGAAACAGGTTCTGTTCGCCCTGCTTTAAGCGATTCTGATCGTCAGAAGTATCTGGACGTCATGCCTGTTTACGCGAAAGACGTTACTGCTGAAGAAAGAAGCGTACAGCCTTTCCACATCTGGGTTCCCGAACTGAATCTTCTGTATGGTCCGTATCCTGCAGGAAGCGCTGCCTCCTATTATCAGAAGCATGCTGAACAGATCGTATGGAATCTTGCCAACGAGCCCAACTCGATCATCGGCGATTTGTTCTGGATGCTTGAAGAGGGCGAAGGCTACTATATTGTGAGCATGAAGCAGAAGAAGCGCGTCGGACCATTTGATGGTATTGAAATCACCGATCCCGCCTTTATGGGCGGACGCGTTGGCAAGACCTACATTTTCTATGACATCGACCTCAACGAACTCTATCGCGCGGATATCGAAGCAGGCGCTGCACCGGCACAGGGCTATGTTCCCGTCAAAGACAACGGCGTCTGGAAACTGATCAACTGGGATACACTGCTCGCCCTTCCTGTAAGTTTTACCGGAAGTCTTGAACAGCAGATCCTGGAATAGCTTGTTCAGGATCTATGCATGTGCATACAGATACAGTGACTGCCGTAAGATGTGATATGCGAGCGCTGTACTCACTTTCACAATGCGTTGCCATCTCGTGCATAATCGAGCTTGCCAGCCGCCCCAAAACACCTCAATCCTCTCCATCCAACACCTCGATGCAATCTTCACCTGAAGCATCCCAGTCCAAAATCCGCAAGGCTTTGCGGATTCATCAGAACTCAAAACAGATGCGATGGAGAAACTGGAAATTGCGTGGTCCGGTTCAGCCGTCTCGAATGGAAATGTTCCTGTCAAACTCGACAACAAGTGGATCATCACTTCGCTTGATTCCCTGCGTTCTCTTCCGGTTTCCTATACCGGGAGATTTCGCGTGCTCCCCTTAAATAGGTTCCAAATCAATCATGACCAAAAGGCGTCTCGTCAGGAAACGCCTTTTCTTCTGTCATCACCATTTGACTTAAATGCGACATACGGATTTATTCACGATTCTGTATACGGCACAAAACAGAGTCCTGTATGATAACCACAAAGCCCTGGCATCTATCTCGAACGCGCACGTCAAATCAGGCGCGCTATGCCCCTGCATGGCGCATCTGATAGCAGCACACAAAAGGAGACATACTTTATGAATCGTTCAAAATACGCGCTTCTATGCGCTCTTATCATCGCAACACTTCCTCTTTGCGCATGCCGCAAACCGCAGCGCCCTGCAGCTTTGCCTGCTGACTCAGCACAACCAGTTTTGCCAGACGAGCGGCAAAGTGCTGAAGACAGTCAGGCAGCCTCGAACTTTCTTGATCCGGAAGTCATCTACGATTTTGGAAAGCTTGACTATCCGCCTTTGCTGTTTGACAACCAGGGATGGATCACCCGATCAAACGGTGAATACGAATACACAAGCAGCAGCGGCACGCCGATCGTTAAAGACCGCGGTTTTGTTGAAATGTCCTTTTTCATCTACCAGGACGATACTGTTCAAACCGCGCTGCTCTCCTACTCGGACGATCCGAATCCCGGTCCAGGCACCGATGCCGCGCTTCTTCCATATGACTACTGGCCGGAAGACAAAGCGTATGGCGGAGGCGGCGTAAATTTAGCCGGAATATTTTATCTCGATGAAAACAACGCTATTCAGCAGCTCGACAAAGCTCCTGTCCCGGAAGCGCCTGACCTTCCTCAATACAACACAACGCTCTTTAAAAGCGGCGTACAGGCGCAGGATCGATTCAACGAACCGTTTCATATCTATCTCAGCAATGAAAAACTGCTCATCGGCCCATACGAGGCTGGAAGCGCGGTTTCGTATTATCACATGCACCCCAGTCAGCTCGCCGCCAACATTGTCAAAGAACCCAATTCGCGTGTAGGCGAACTGTTCTGGATGTTTGAAGAGGGCAAAGGATACTACATCTGCAGCACAGTCGCCGGCAAATACATCGGTCCTTTCGACGCTGTCGAAATCACCGATCCCGCATACATGGGCGCACGCATTGGCGATACGTATCTCTTCTACGACATCAATCTTTCCGAAGTGTACCGCGCCGATATTGAATCAGGTGGGGCAATTGCTGCCGGCAAAGTTCCCGTCAAAACCGATGGAACATGGAAACTGATCGCCGTAAGAGACCTGTATTCTTTCCCCGTAAGTTTCACCGGCTCGGTGCAGTCGTACGATCTGCAGTCTGTCGAATAAGAATGGAGATGCGTGCAATCACTGCCCGGCTCT
>CAOKFJ010000129.1 GCA_948467695.1 uncultured Allobaculum sp.
GGGCATGGTACTCATGTGCCAGCCGATTCTCGACGCGCTTGAAGCGGTGCGCACACCGGACTCGGTGGTCGCGCTGCTTTCTCCCCAGGGAGCAACGTTTAACCACGCAAAAGCGCTTGAACTCTCGAAGCTGAAACACCTGATTCTGCTTTGCGGACACTACGAAGGCTTTGACGAGCGCATCCGCTCGTATGTGGACATTCAGCTTTCGCTCGGCGATTTTGTGCTGACTGGCGGCGAGCCCGCGGCTGCCGCAATGTGCGCGGAATACGAAGGGCAGATGGTCCCGGAAGTGCTTCTTTCCGGTCATCATGCCAACATTCAGAAATGGAGACGCGAGCAGGCGCTGCTCAACACACTGAAGCACCGTCCTGATCTTCTGGAAACGGCACCACTCGATGCCAAGGATCTGGAATTCCTGTCAAAAGCGAAAGAGGCGGCGCAGTAAGCCGCCTTTTCTTTTCGCTTTGACGGAAAATTTGTAAGATAAAGACATGAGTCAGAAAAAAACTACGACAACAACCAGAACGAAAAAGCCGAAAACGGCAGCCAAAAGCTCGTCGTCTTCCGCAAAACGCGTGAAAACTTCGGCTTCGTCCACATATACAACAAAGACTGTAAAAAACACCAGAACGACACAGACCGCTCGTTCTGCCAGTGCCAAGCGCCCGAATGGCGCAAAACAAGCCAGCGGCGCATCCCGCAAACGCAGACGCAAACCGAAACGCAGACTGCGTCTCGACCGTCTGATTGCGCTTGTGATCGCCGGCGCGCTGCTGATTGGCGGCGGTGTCTATGCCATCTCGCGCTTTCAGCTGATCGATCGTGTTCAGCAGGTTATCAGCGGAGGCGACAGGCAGACAACGGTTGTCCGCCACGACAAGGAAATCGCCGAGATCAAAAAGAAAAACGCGCTCGATACGGTCGATGGCGTTTCCGCCTTCTCGGATGAAGAACTTCGATCGTGCTTCTATTCCGAACCAATCAGCGACAAAATCGATGAACGTCTTAAAAACATGGGCTATGACGAACAGATTCCCAAGGACGATCTGCGCTATGTGCGCGTGCTTTTCATGGACTTTGAGGGGAAAACCGAAGTCGGCGAACTGGTTGTGAACAAAGATATCGCAACCAAAGTCGAGAACGTTTTCTACGATCTGTACATTCACCGCTATCCCATCGGCAAAATGATCCTTCCTGATGCCTACGGTACACGCATTTCCGAATCGTTTGCCGACAACAACACTGTCGGTCTCTGCTTCGGACTGAGCGACGAGAGCTCCGGCGCTGTCCATGAAGAAGGCTATGCCATTGACCTCAACCCGCTTTTCAATCCGCTGATCAAAGACAACGGTTCGTCGCTGAGCGTTTTCCCGATGGAGGGGCAGCTGTATCTCGACCGCACCATTCAGGGAGAGCACTATATTTACGAGGGCGACTATGCCGTTAAAGCGTTTGAAAAAGAAGGCTTTGACTGGAAGGGCGACGAGCAGGGCATGAATGACTACAAGCATTTCGAATACCCGCACGCAAGCAGCCGCAGACATGATGCGCAAAACGAAGACACTCAAGCGCAAAGTGATGGGCAGGATGAGTATATCGAAGATCCCGCTGCGCTCGATCAGACGCCTGAATACGACGACATAGTGCCTGAAGATCCCGTCTATGACGACACGCCGTATGACCCGGGCTACCAGGATCCGGGCATTGTCGATCAGCCGACAGAAGAGCCGCCTTACGAGCAGTATCCCGATGAAGGAGGAGACGGCCTGTATCCTGGAGATCCGGTTGTCGATGATCCGTTTGGACAGGCGCCGCCTCTTGAATAGTGTCTGATTTCCATTTTTCTATGCGCGCAAAACGCATGAAACCGCATTGTGAAGAACTGGAAAAAACATAAAACTATCGGTTTTATCGTTCAGAAAAGTCCCGGTTTTCACATGCTTCATACATTTTCAGGCAGAAAAACAGCATGATGTAAAAACTTTTGCCCTTTGAAAAACATCGTGCTAGAATACTCGAGGTTCTGCAGATTCCGATGACAGAAACACAGGTTATGAATCTCAAAACGCAGAAGCCGCGAATAAGAAAAGGAGAATACTCAAATGAATCTGAACCTTGTAGGTGAAATCACAAAGAACCAGCTTCGTCACGACATTCCCGAATTCCGTTCCGGAGCTACTGTACGTGTTCACGTTCGCATCAAAGAAGGCGAAAAGAGCCGTATCCAGGTTTTCGAAGGCGTTGTAACTGAACGCAAAGGCGGAGGAATCGGTGAAACATTCACTGTCCGCAAAATCTCCAACGGTGTTGGTGTAGAACGTAAGTTCCCCCTTCACTCCCCGATCGTAGACAAAATCGAAGTTGTACGTCACGGTAAAGTACGCCGCAACAAACTGCGCTACCTCAGAAACCGTTCCGGTAAATCCGCACGTCTTAAAGAAGTACGCCGCTAAGAATTCAATCCCGAAATCCTCGCGATTTCGGGATTTTTTAAACACTCTGAAAACCGTGATGCTTCAAAGCCATCTGATCCTGTGCGAAAGCGGCAGGGGACTGCGATGCCGGAGCGTTCAGGTTTTGAGACACCCATGCACAGACAAAACGGTATAATAAAGCCACATACCGCAATACACTCTGACAGGACAGGCGTTGCGCTTGTCCATGTATTGAAAAAGCAATGGAGGAACGATATGGCTAAAAAAAGAAAATTCAAAACCGATGACAACCGCACGCTTGTCGATGACATTCTTGATTTTGTCAAAGTGTTTGTCATCAGCGGCATCGTCATTTTACTGTTCGTCAATTTCGTCGCTCACCCCGTTACCGTTGTCGGACATTCCATGGACCCGACGCTTCAGGATGGCGAGTATGGTTTTACGAGCCTGATTACACCGATGGTCAAAGATCCTGAACGCGGACAGATTGTCGTGATCAATGAAAAAGGCGATGACGGCGAGATTGAACGCTGGGTAAAACGCGTCATCGGCTTGCCGGGCGAGACCATCGAAGCCAAAAACGGAGAAGTCTTCATCGATGGCGTCAAACTCGATGAAAGCGCCTATCTCAAACAGGAATTCATTGATGAAGCGCTGGCGAAATACAAAGCCGATCACAACCAGCAGGACTACGGACCTTTCACCTATGACTTCGGTCCGGTGACACTTGGCGATGACGAGTACTGGGTAATGGGGGACAACCGCATGAACTCGATGGACTCCCGCTCTCCAGAAGTCGGTCCGGTAGAACGCGACAACATCTTCGGCACAAGCATTCTCATCCTTTTCCCGTTTAGTGCGATGGGGGTTAAATAATGCCGTCCTCAACCATCCAGTGGTTTCCCGGCCACATGGCGAAAGCCCGCCGTCAGATGGAAGAGAATCTGAAGAAGGTGGACTTCATTATCGAAATACGGGATGCCCGCATGCCGTTCTCTTCGCGCAATCCGCTGATTGACGAGCTCGCCGGCAAAAAGCCCCGTCTGGTTCTGCTTTCCAAGATGGATAAAGCTGATCCGGAAGACACCAAGCGCTGGATTGAAGCGCTCCACAATGAACATACCAGCGCCCTTGCGGTTGATCTGATCAAGGGCGGCTTTAAAAACAAAGTCATTGCCCGATCTCTTGAACTCAACAAGGCGATGATCGAGAAACAGAAAAAACGCGGCATCCGTCCGCGTGCCCTGCGCGCGATGGTCGCCGGCATTCCCAATGTCGGCAAGTCGACGTTCATCAACTCGCTTGCCGGACGCAAAGCGGCAATGACCGGAGACAGACCCGGTGTAACCAAATCGCTGCAGTGGATCAAAGCCGGCAGCGATCTTGAAGTGCTCGATACCCCCGGCGTGCTCTGGCCCAAATTCGAATCGCAGGAAAGCGGACTCATCCTTGCTGCCCTCGGTTCCATCAAGGACGATGTTGTTCATATGGATGATCTGGCGATTTACTGCGCCAAATATCTGAGCGAACATCATCCCGAACGTCTGATCGAAACCTATGGAATTGAAAAGATCGAAGAAACGCCATGGGAAACGCTTGAAGCGATTGCCCGCAAACGCGGCTGGCTGCAGCGCGGGCAAGTCGATGAAAACCGCACGATGCGCACATTCATTCAGGATATTCGATCCGGAAAACTCGGGCGCATCACCTGGGAACTTCCTCCTGTAGCCGATGCGCATCAGAGCGAAGCGGCTGACGATGCCGAAGAGGCAGCTAAAAGGGAGGATGAGCAGGCGTGATTCATCCGCTTGAAGAAGAACTCTGGACCAGATTCGATACGATTCTTGGCATGGATGAAGCCGGACGCGGACCATTATGCGGTCCCGCTGTAGTAGCCGGCGTCGTCTTTCCCAAAGGATATGAAAACGAAATCATAAACGATTCGAAAAAACTGTCCGAAAAAAAGCGTGAAGCGCTTTTTGATCAGATTCGCCATGATGCACTGGGCTACTGGATCGTCATGGTCGATGAAGAAACAATCGACACGCTCAATATCTACCGCGCTGTTCAGCAGGGAATGGAGCAGATCGCGCAAAAAGCGAAAGCGGATTTTGTGCTGACAGACGCGATGCCGCTGCGCACCTGCGATAACTTCGAATCCGTTGTCAAAGGCGATACAAAATCGGTGGCGATCGCCGCGGCAAGCATCCTTGCCAAAGTCACCCGGGACCGGTACATGAAAGCGCTCGATGAAGAGTATCCGATGTATGGTCTTGCCGGACATAAAGGCTATCCGACCAAAAAACATCTTGCCGCGATTGAAGAGTACGGCGTAGCGCCCTTCTATCGCAAAAGCTTTGGTCCTGTTGCCCGTCTGCTTGAAGAAGACAGACGTCTCACATTGTTCTGAGACGTCTGTTTTTTGTTTGCGTGCCATTGGTTTTCATAATGCGCAAATCGTTCACGCAATGTGCAGAGAACGCGCTTTGATACATATTGAAGCGAGCAAAGGCATACAGGTGAACGGAAGCGGAAATATGGGTCGAACCTCATCGTGAGCAAGTGCATGCGGTTTGAATGGCAAAAAAACGGCCGAGAAGAGAAAAATGGCATTTTGCATAAATTTTGAGCATAATTGTGAAAAAATTCTCTTGATTGGTTGCACCAATCGCGGTTGAATACTTTCGAATGTTACTCTTTCGTTACGGATGTCAGAAATGACACCAAAAAAGGGAACCATTCGTTCAACTTGCCGGGCAAAATCCGGAAAAAGAACCGAATCTTCTACAAAAATCAAGGCGCAAGTGTGTTTTGAAATGACGTATGCTTGCGGATTTGTTTTGATGATGATCGAAATCCCGAGATGGAATTTGCCTGAACCGGCGCAGATATGCGCATCGTGCTGGATGCCTTGCCAAAGAAGACGAAATGGCGCAATGAAGCCCTGCGATGCCCCAAACTGCGCAGACAGGTGCTGTTACGATTGAATCTCGGGAAAATGCATGTTAGAACTAAAAACGTTTATCAGCGTGTGTGAATTTATAAACAACGGAAAGGAATGAATTCCATTTGAAGAAGAAACTTGTCATTGTCGAATCGCCTTCCAAAGCGAAGACAATTGAAAAATATCTGGGCAATGAGTACAAGGTCGTTTCCTCAAAAGGACATATCTGCGACCTTGCCACATCCGGAAAAGGCGGCCTGGGCATTGATGTCGAACACGACTTCAAACCCACATACCGCATTTCCAAAGAGAAAAAAGATGTGGTTAAAGAACTCAAAAAACTCGCCGGCGAAGCCGAAAGCGTCATTCTCGCAAGTGACCCGGACCGCGAAGGAGAAGCCATCGCCTGGCATCTTGCCCGCGAGCTCGGTCTGTCCACCGACGACAACAACCGCGTAACGTTCCATGAAATCACCAAACCGGTCGTTACCGAAGCGGTTGCCGATCCTCATAAGATTGATATGAACCTCGTGCGAAGCCAGGAAGCGCGCCGCATTCTCGACCGCATCATCGGCTTCAAGCTTTCCAAACTGCTCCAGAAT
>CAOKFJ010000130.1 GCA_948467695.1 uncultured Allobaculum sp.
GTGCGCATGAAAGGCGGACACAAGCGCTTCGAGCTCGTCAAACGAGCAGAGCGCGCGGCACCTTGCGCAAAACGGAGGCACGCCTGCGACAACTGCGTCAGGCTTTGCCGCAAGAATGGACTGGATTTCATCCAGTGAATCTAAAGCTAGGATAAACATAAGGTACCTCCATTTCACCTATTATAAGGAAGGCTTTACCAATCGCCAAATCAAAGCGTTTTAAACCCTGCAGACTCATGCGGATTCGAATACTGGAGCATGTACGCCGTTCACACGCACGCCATTTCTATGAGCGCTGTATGCACTGCCGTAATTGAGGATCGGCTGAAAGCGGACACATTTTTTTCAATGCGTATGCCACATTGAACGTTTTTGACGATACAATGGAACGAGAACGAAATGAAAGGAATCTCAATCATGATTAAATGTATCGAACAGCGTCCGGACGGTATCTGTCTGTACGAAATGGAAAACGACGAGCTGCGCGTCGTTGTCACAAGCTATGGCGTTACGCTCATGGAAATCGACATGAAAGAAGCGGATGGCACATGGCAGAATGTGATCCTCGGCTACCCGACAGTCGAAGACTACATGGCGAAAAGCGGAACCTACTTCGGCGCTCTTGTCGGCCGTGTATGCAACCGTCTTGCAAAAGGCGAATACACACTCAACGGCAAAAACTACACCTGCGCCATCAACAACGGTCCCAACTCGCTCCACGGCGGTCTGGAAGGCTTCTCCTATAAAAACTTCGACTCGAAAATTGAAGGCGACAAACTTGTCTTCACCTACGTGTCCAAAGATGGCGAAGAAGGCTATCCCGGCACACTGACACTGACCTGCACGCTTGAACTTGGAAAAGACACGCTCAATATCATCTACGACGCCAACAGCGATGCAGACTCTCTGCTCAATCTCACCCAGCACACCTACTTCAACCTCAACGGCATGGACAGCGATGCCGGCGATCACCTGATGCAGATCAACGCGCTGCGTCATGGTCTGGTTGACGCGGATGGGCTTTGCATGGGCAAATTCCGCGAAGTGGAAGGCACACCGCTCGATTTCCGCACACTCGCTCCTGTAAAACAGGGCTTTGATCTGAGCGACTGGAATGTCAAAAACGCATTCGGCATCGACCATCACTTTGTACTTGAAGACGGCGCTCCCGCGCTGGTTCTTGTTGATCCCGTATCCAAGCGTAAAGTTGAAGTGGAAACCACTCTTCCCGGTGTTCAGGTCTACTCCGGAAACTACATCGATCCCTGCCAGGGACGCGATGGAAAAACCTATGCGCAGCACTGGGGTATCGCGGTTGAACCGCAGATGCTTCCCGACTCCATTCACAACCAGGAGCATCCCGATGTCATTCTTCGCAAAGGCGAAGCGTTCCATCATGAAATCCTCTACCGCTTCTCGCGCGAGGACTAATTTGCACCGATAGGTCTTATCAGAATTCATCAAGCAATAACGGGCACTGCCGCACAGTTGAAACTGCAGCAGTGCCCGATTTTCTTGTCAGTATGTATAGCGTAATGCCCGCCGGGCGCAGACTAAGCCTGCTCTTTTGTTTCCTGTTCGGCTGGAGCTTCGCCATCAGGCGTCTCGCCTTGAATGTCCGAAAGCACATTGCGCTTTGACTCAAGACTGGGATCTTCCATGCTCGCTGCCTTTTCAACTGGCGCGGCGATTTCCACCTCTTCAGTGACTGGGTCGGCGGGATTCGCATTTTCTTCATTTGCGTCATCCAGTATTTCCTCTTCGAAGGAGATCAGGAAATTGAGCGAACGCTTTTTCGATGCCGCAAGACGATCCGATGCCGGTACAGGAGATCCCCACGAGTCGATACCGCCTACACCCATGTGGCGTGCGGCAATGCGAACCCATGTTCCGCTTGATGCCGGAAGTTCTTCCTGATGATCCGCGCTTTGCAGTTCGGCAAAAGAATACGGCAGAACCGAAATTTCGAAAGGAAGGCTTGTTCTGGAAAAGCGCATCGTCTGCTCTTCATCGTGCAGATCGAGCCATCGCACGCCGGTGCGGTTTCCGCTTTCCTGCGGCTTGAGATAGGGCTGAAGATTATCTTCCGCATTGTCTTCAAAAACATCCAGCCTTGCGCCGCAAGAGCGATCTGTATAGTTTTCCATCGGTCCATACCCGTAGTAGGTGAAAGCAGCGGCTGCTTTGGGAAGTTTGAATTCCATACCGAATACGGGAAGATCAGGCATGTAGCGCACAGCGGGAAGTTCGAGTTTCACACCAAGCACTCCAGGCGCGCTGACAACGTAGGTCAGGGTCACCCAGCTTGAGGACATAAACGGATATGGCAGCGACAGGCGATAGATGACCTGCTCAAAACCGCGTTCTTCATCGATTTCAATGGTGCGGTCGATTGTTTTGGAAAAAAGAGACGCTGCATACCATACAGCCGAACTCTGATCAAATTCGAATCCGCGTTCATTGTCGGTATACGCATGAGAGAAGACGGGTTTCGGCATTTTATCCAGCCATTCTCTGTTCCCTTTTCGAATCGATACAAGTCCCTGCTGATTGAACAGAAAACGGATGTCGCCGTACTGCGCGCCGAAGTATTCTCTTCCCTGCACGAATTTCATGCCGTTTTCCAGAGGATGCGAAATCTGCGGCTTGCGGATGACTTTCTGTCCGAACGCGATCTCGTATCCTTCAGGCGCATAAGCTGTATCATGCGCGAGATGCGCTGTTACTGTGCATACACTCTCTTCGCTCGTGTTTCTCCAGTCGAGATGCACGTGCTTGTACTGCCCCGGGAAAATACGGACATCGAATTCATGCGAATAGATCACGCGGTCCTCGATTTTCTGAACCGCCTTGAAGTGATACTGACGTGTCGTCGTGAACAGATTTGTATTGAGAATCTGCACACCGTTTTCGTTTGGCAAAATGCGCAGGGGTGCATAGAGTGCTTTGACTTCCTGCAGTTTTGCCGAAGGGGTGCGATCGGCAAAGAAGATGCCGTTGCCGGAGAAATTGCCGTTGTTTGGACGATCATAGAAATCTCCGCCATAGCCAAGCATCTCGATGCCGTTTTTGGTCACAGGCAAAGCCTGATCGGCAAAGTCCCAGATGAAGCCTCCCTGATACTGTTCATATTCTTCAAGCCGGCTGTAGCGGTACATGCCGCCAAGGGAATTTCCCATGGCATGCATGTATTCGCAAAGGATAACCGGCTTGACCGGTCCGGCTTTCAGGATGCTTTCAATTTCATCGGGCGAAGCGTACATGCGGCTGATCACATCCGTGCAGCCGCTGTAGTCTTCGCTTCGAAAGCAGCTTTCGTAATGAATGAGACGATCCGGATCGGCAACACGAAACCATGCCGCTTCTTCAAGAAGATCATCGCCATACCATGATTCGTTGCCAAGCGACCAGAACAGGATGGAAGGATGGTTTTTATCGCGCATGAACATCGCTTTGGCGCGTTCCATGACGGCTTTTTTCCAGACGGGTTTGTTTCCGGGAAGCGGATCCTGCGGATCTTCCGTAAATCCCGCCTGCCATGTGCCATGCGTTTCAATGTTTGCTTCATCCATGACATACAGACCGTATTCATCGCAAAGATCGTACAGTTCCTCGCGGTTTGGATAGTGGCTTGTACGAAGAGCATTGATGTTGTTGCGCTTCATCAAAATCACGTCATTTTCAATCTGCTCGACTGTCTGGACACGTCCGCTCATCGGCGAGAATTCGTGACGGTTGACACCATGCAGCATCAGCCGCTTGCCGTTGAGAAGAATGACGCCGCCCTCGATTTTGATTTGGCGGATACCGACTCTCTGGCGGATCGTTTCACACACATTGCGGTTTTCATCCAGCACATCAATGACCAGCTCATAGAGATTGGGTACTTCCGCCGACCACAGTTTTGCATGATCCAGATGAAGCGCAATCGAACGCACATCAATCTGTTCGGCAAATAGCAAAGCATCATCAGGATCGTACAGACGAAGGGCAAAAGATGATGCGCCATGATCTTTCAGCCGCAGTTCGATTGCCGCTTCATCAAGCTGTTCATTGACCTTGGTTCGAATCATGAAATCTTCGAGGTATACCGATTTTCGCCCTTCAAGCTTTACCGAGCGGAAAATACCGGCAAAACGGAAGAAGTCCTGATCTTCCAGCCAGCTTCCGCTTGAAAACTGGAAAACCAGCACGCTTAGACGATTGTCTTTCTCTTTGATCAGACTGGTGACATCAAAAGCTGCCGGTGTGAATGAATCGGTGCTGTATCCCACAAACGTTCCATTCAGCCATACGTAAAACGCGCTTTCCACACCATCAAAAACAAGCCGGACATTCTCGCGTTCCAGATCGGGATCCAGGTCAAAATCGAGAACGTATTGCGCGTGCAGATTGTGTTCGGGTGTTTTTCCATAGGGCACTTCTTCAGTGCCATCCCACGGATACGCTGTATTGGTGTACTGAATCTGTCCGTGTCCGTGCATTTGAAGATGCGCGGGCACAGGGATATCGTCAAAAGAAGAAACATCTCCCATCATCTGCTCTCCAAGAGTCGCAAAAGTATCCTCATCGAGCGGTTCTTCTCCCGTTTTTACTTTCCAGATGCCATCGAGCAGCTGCTCGCATTCTTTTCTGGCTATCGTTCGGTGCATCGATGAATGAGGCTCCAATCGGTTGATCTGCGTAATCATTGGATCATTAAGCCATGCCAGTTCAGGTACTGTCATCAAATCCCTCCTGTCCTTACGCCCAAACGCCCTCAAGACCATTCATTTTTAAACGGCAGTTCTCTTGCGTTTTCCCTCTTTGAAATTCGAAGAGAAAAGCATTCGATTTACGGCCGTTTGGATGGATGTATGAGTGAGGAGTGAGCGGTATTTTGATTGTTTATCTTCTTTCAGGATACCAGTTCTTCGCTCATCGTTTTCAAAATATGCCACGTATCGTAAACAATCTGAACATCAAAAAGCGGCGGCAGGTGCATGACCTGCCGCCGCAGTTTGTTATGTAAATGAGATTGATCCAAAGAGACTCAGAAAGGCTTATTCAAGACCTTTAAGAATATCTTCATTAGGAATCAGACGGATATCCATCAGTTTTTCGTTCAGATCGGAAGCTGCCGCATCCACTTCATCCTGGCTTGCCGCATTGGCAAGAACAGCTTTAGCGGAAGCAAGAGCATTTGCGAATGCATCGAGTGCTTCGCCGATCTGGTAGTTTTCCTGGTTGAGTCCGTCAGCGAATTTGACAACAGTGCCAAGCAGAGTTGTGTCGTATTCGCCGGTTTCTCCAGCTGCATCCGGGCTGTAGAAGTTGATTTCGGACATGGAGGACCATCTATCGAGCGATCCGCCGCCCGATTTGAGCACGTTGACTTTAACGTAGCGTGCATTGACTGTCGGGAATGTCATATGGTGCCATCCGCGATCAGCAAGTTCCTGACCGGCACGTTCGAATTCCCAGGTACCGATGGAAGTCAGGTTTTCAGCGTCAGTGCCGACAAGCAGTTCAACTTTGAGCATGTCGCCGTTTGTCGCGCCCTGACGCGGCAGGAAGGATACGTCTGTCAGAGCGTATTCTTCGCCAAGATCATAGGTGATCCACTGCGGTACGCCCATCAGGTTGTCGTATGCCCAGTTGGAATGCCAGTATGTGGATTCGTCTTTATCGAGTGTTGCTTCGAATGTGCCAAGACCATTGCCCTCGTCTGCTCCCGATCCAGGTCCGCAGTCGGAAGAACCTTCAACAACAGCTACTGCAGAATCAGCAGTTTTGTTAATGATTTCTTCGGCTTTGGGATCGCGGTATCTGAGCTTGTTGATGACTTTGGTCAGAGCCATAGCCGCAAGATCCAGATCATCCTGGTCAGCTGCTTTGCTCAGAGCTTCTTCAGCTTCGGCAATCGCTTTGTCCAGAGTGTCTTTGGAAGCGTC
>CAOKFJ010000131.1 GCA_948467695.1 uncultured Allobaculum sp.
GAAGATTCTTGCAGCGTAAGCCGGATACTCTCCTCTTACCTGGACATCGGAAGTGAACCAGTTGACCAGTCTCATCTGGCTTTGCGCTTTGAGAATGTCATCCGGATTGCATGTCAGCGCATAAGAAGGGAGCATCGCTGTCATCAGGCCCATCTTGAAAGACGGGTATTTTTCATGGGCGAGTTTCACCGCATACGCAGATGCCAGAAACTGGTGATGGAGAGCCTGGAAGCGTGTCTGCTCATCAATCGTGACATCCAGAAGTGTTCCTTCCTTATCTTTAAAGGCTGCCAGTGATGTCAGGATGCCGGTATTGAGCGTGCCGGCATTGAGTTCATTGAATGTCAGCCAGTATTTCACCTTGTTCTGATAACGCTCAAAAATGACATTTACATATTTCTTGAACAGATCGATAACTCGTCTGTCTGCCCATCCATTGTATTTTTCAACGAGTGTGTAGGGCATTTCATAATGATAAATCGTCACCAGCGGTTCGATACCTTTGGCAAGAAGCGCATCGAAAAGGCGATCGTAGAAAGCAAGACCTTCTTCGTTGGGCTCATCCTCTTCGCCGGTCGGGAAGATTCTCGCCCAGTTGATGCTGGTGCGGAAAACCTTGAATCCCATCTGGGCAAAAAGCTCAATATCTTCTGCATAGCGATGATAGAAATCAATCGCATCGTGTGTGGGATAGAGGACACCTTCCGGAAAATCCGGGAGGATTTTTCTTGCCTCGGTATGGCTGCCTCGAGAGATTACGTCCATATTGCAGCAGCCTTTGCCGCCTTCTCTCCACGCGCCTTCACACTGGTGGGCAGCAACCGCGCCGCCCCATAAAAAGTTTTCAGGAAATGCCATGATGTCTTTCATCCTTTCTACGCAATGACCAGTCTGTTGTTTTCAAACAGAGCCTGGCCTACTTCGCTTTCGTTGGTCACAATCACCGGTGTCACAGTCTGCAGACCGGCTTCTTTGATCATGTTCAAATCCGCTTCCATAAGCAGCTGGCCTTTTTTCACTTTATCGCCAGCCTGAACATGTACAGTAAACGGTTTTCCTTCCAGATTGACAGTCTCAAGTCCGCAGTGAATCAGAACTTCCGCACCGCTTTCCGATTTCAGGCCAATCGCATGACGTGTGCCGAAAACCATCATCACTTCTCCATCAAACGGGGCGTAGATTTTTCCATCATCCGGCTCAATCGCAAAGCCATGACCCAGAAGACCTGCCGAGAATGTCGGATCGTTTACTTCAGACAGAGGAATGATTTTGCCGCTCATGACCGGTTCAATTACAGTTGCTTCTTTTTTCGCATCCGCTTTCGGTGCGGTTTCTGTTTTGTTTTGAGCTGCAGAAGGTTTGTAGGCAACCCAGGCCATGATGAAGGAGGCGACGAACGGAACAATCGCGCAGAGAATCACAGAGAAGATATCCGGCGCTTCGGGATTGAGCATGCCGATCAGTGTTACAACACCAAGACCGGTAAAGCTGTACATGATGGTATTAGTCATCATGATGACCGCACCGCCGATGGCAGCACCAATGCAGGAAATGACAAACATTTTAAAGTCAGGCAGTGTTACACCGTAAATTGCGGGTTCAGTGACACCGAAAATACCGGAGATGAAAGCAGGAAGAGCAACGCTTTTGACTTTCTGATCTTTCGATTTCAGATACATTGCCAGTACGACACCAATCTGTGCAAAGCTTGCGTAGCAGCTAAGTGCCATGATGACATCCGGATTGCCGGAGAGAACATTCATAAAAGAGAAGGATGTGACTGCAGAATGAATGCCAAAGAGGACGAGAACCTGATACAGACCGGCAAACAGCGCGCCGCCAATCAGAGGAACGGTATTCATCAGCGCGGTAATGATTGTATTGACCTGATTTCCCGCCCAGTTGGCCGCCGGTCCGATCAGCGCAAAGCCGATGGGAAAAATCAGAAGCATGGTGAGTGTAGGCACGAGAAATCCTTTTACAACAGAAGGAATTCGTTCATCCAGCCACTTGTACACCGGGACAGCGCAGGCAGTAACCAGCACAACCGGCAGGAAACTGGATGTATAAGAGGCATTCATCACGTAGCCAAAGAGGTTGATGTCAACGCCGTTGATGGTGGGATACAGCATGGTGCAGCCGATCAGCGCGCCCATCAGACCGGGAATCCCCATATTTTTCGCCATGTTGAAGCCAAGGAAGACAGGCAGGAAGTAGAAGATGCCATCTCCCATCGCATTAAGCAGCATATATACGCCAGAGTCAGCAGCCAGACCGAACATGCCGGCAATCGCCAGGATGCCTTTGATCACACCGCCGGCGCAGATCAGATTCAGTGCGGGCGCCACAGCTGCCATAACAGAATTCAGGCAGCGCATGAAAACATTTTTCTTTTCGCCTGTCTCTTCGCTTTTTTCGTTTGTTTCTTCCAGATCGCCAAGCTGTCTGATGATCTCGTCATACACGGCTTCGACATGGGTGCCGATGACCACCATGTATTCGCCGCCTTTTTTCACGACGGAAATGACGCCTTCCATATTTTCAAGCGCTTTGTCATCCGCGATGGATTCGTCTTTCAGTACAAAGCGGACACGGGTAATGCAGTGACGCAGAGATTTGATGTTTGCTTTTCCGCCGACCTTTTCAATGATGTCCTTGGAAAGCTGTTCGTATTTTCTTTCTTTTTTAGCCATAATGGGTACCGTTTGTTCTTCTTTCCTATCCAGCGGCTGTCTGGCTGTTTGCGAGATTCGAATACGGTTTCGTTCGATCTGAATCTGGCTGCCTGACAGCGCATTTTCCAATTGTGTTTTATCGATGAGAGAAGGATCCTTGACCATGTACTGCACCAGTCCTTCCTTCTCCATTCGTTTCATAATGTTTTTTGAACCGCCTAATGCTTTTTCAATCACTTCGTTATTCATGATGTTTCCTCTCGTTCCAATAAAAAATCCGAAGAAAGACGCACTCCTGCGGCAGGAGTTTGTTTTCTTCGGATAACGCGCGTTAGCTGACGCTCCGCTTCAGTTTTATTCTCTGACTCTGCCCATATGCAGCATGATATAGAGCAGTTCTTCTTCATTGCTTTTCCAGCCCCACTTCTCTTCGAGATAGCGGGTGACTTTATTCCCGGCAAAATAGAGATCCGGGTACTCCATCGCCATGGATTTAAGCATCTTGACCGAAATATTGGCCTTTACCGGCTGATTCTGGCTCAGACGCGTAATCAGATTGTGCAGATGCACCGCAAAACGGGAATAGGAATAGGATTCTCGATCCATCTCGATGCCCAGTTCCTGTTCCACAATCCGGCAGATATCTTCAATAATCTCCAGTTTCTGCATGGAGGCATGAAGATCCGCGCCTTCCGCATTGATAATGTGCATGGCAATGCTGCTTGCCTCGGATTCCGGCAGCAGAATGCCTGTCATCTCCTGAATGGTTTTCAGTCCATCGACGCCAAGCTGTGTTTCTGTCGGATACAGAAATTTCAGATCATGGCTTAATGGAAGAGCGATATCAATGCCCTTTTTCTGTCTTTCGATCGCGAAAGACACATGGTCTGCCAGGGTAAACGCCAAATTTGGATTCAAAGAACCCTCGAGTTCAAACTGTGCTGCATCGGCGATTTCAGAACAGGCAAGAATGATTTCATGGGAAACCGAATCCAGCACCGAATAGTATTTGGAGCTGACATCGTAGTAAATCCGTTCAATCCGGTCCACTTCGATTTCGCAGGGGAATTTCCCAAATCCCACACCTTTGCCGTACGCGATGACTTCTTCATTCTGATCGTTGCAGCAAAGCGCAAAGTTGTTATTGATTTTCTTAATCCCTTTCATACTTTCTCCTGTCTTCTACCGCAAAAAATGAATAAAAAAAACGCAAGGAAACAATTACACAAATCACCTCTACTTTCGTGTGATTGGTAATGCCTCTTGCGAGTAACAGTCCTTTTCAACTGCCTCCATGCTACCAATGGCTGAAAGCGTTGTCAAACAGTTTTTATACACATTTTTCAGGCAGGCGCTGTTTTTTCCAAAAGACACAGCATACGTCTTATACGGTTTACAATCCTATCAGTAAAGATTTTTTTGTAACTCCTAACAACCATACAATCTTAAGCTTTTAACAGTCGAAATTCGTTTTCATTTGCGGTCTGTCTTTTCAAAAGAATTGCGGAAGAAGCATAGTGCAGAAAAATGCAGCAAGAAAAATAAAATTCTCATTCTCAAAGATTCACAACATGCGCACACTGAAAATCACCAGATTCATCGCCATGCATTCCTGAATTGTGCTGAGCAGAGGATAATGAGAGACAAACAGAGGAAATAGACATGAGCAAAACAAACACAAACACAACTCCAATCCTGACATTTGACTGCTACGGCACTCTGCTCGATACCAGACCTTTTTATGCGCTGATCGAATCCGAAGCCAGAAAAGCCGGTCTCGATCCAAAAGAAGCTACGTCCGCTTTCTGCCGCTGGGAAGACCGTCTGATGTATGGCGAACCCTACTGCAGCTATGAAGAAATTCTTCGAAAAGCCCTTGCCTGGTGCGACTGGGAATTTCACACAGATGTATTTGAAAAACTGCATGCCAAAGCGCTCGACGTTCACAGAAACTTCAAACCGTTTGCGGATGTCGTGCCTGTTCTTAAACAGCTGAAGGAAAAAGGCTATCAGATCTGCCTGATGTCCAACACGACCGATGAACTGATTAAAGCGCATCACAAAGCGCTCGAAGATCTGCCGGATGAATGGCTGAGCGCTGAAATGACGCATTGCTACAAACCGGATCTGAGCTTTTTCAGGCAGGCGGAAACGCAGTGGAATCTGAAAAATCGTCCTCATATTCATGTCGCCAAAGGCTACTGGTGGGATATGAGTCCGGCAGCGAAGATGGACTGGCGCGCCGTATGGGTCAACCGCAGCAATGAACCGGTAAATCCGGATCTGGTTCCCGATGCCATCATTTCCGATCTGACGTTTCTGATGGATCAGCTTTCCTGAATACTGCTCGGACAAGAATGTGAATGATTCAAAAAGGGCGGCAGCAGATGCGTAAACATCTGCTGCCGCCCCTTATTCGTAAACCATACACAAATCTGCCTGCTGCAGATTCTTCCTGCAATCGGCATCACGCAAGGTACTGCCAGCTACTGGAAGTTTTCGGATCACTTCAGCTGAAAACCGTCTTTAAAGGCAGTACCGGCGCGTTTGCCGATCTCATAATAGGCGCGGTGCACTCCGTCATAAATGATCGGTGTGAATTTATCGAGACTGATCAGTCCATCCTCGCCGAGAATGGATTCATCGGCGCTGACGTTCACAATCCGTCCCAGATACTTGCCGCCGTCGATGATCTTGATCAATGTGCATTCAAAGGTCATCGGCAGTTCATTGATAATCGGCGCATTGACAAATTTGCTTCTCGTCGTCGTAAATCCGGCTTTTTCCATTTTATTCGGTTCACTCGCCCCGGAAACAATGCCGACATAATCGCAGGCAGCCATATGCGCCGCATCTGCGACACTGATGGTGAATGCGCCCGTTTTCTGCATATTGTCGGTTGTCTGGTGATGCGCCAGATCGATGATGATCTCATCGGCTCCAACCAGACCGCCCCATGCGGCATTCATCGCATTGGCTTTTCCGTTTTCATCGTATGTGCCGATGATCATGACTGGCTGCGGGTACAGCCACGGTTTCGCCCCGAAATCTTTGCGTAAAGACATAAACAAGTCCTTCTTTCTATATGTGCACTGATAAAAATCCACTGATATGAAAGCCCCCCTGTCAAGAGAGCGTAAAAGGGCTGACAAGTTTAATTT
>CAOKFJ010000132.1 GCA_948467695.1 uncultured Allobaculum sp.
CCGGACGAAGAAGTGCGCATTCCTCAATGGATTGAGGTTATACGTGAGGTAACCGATGATCCGGCGTATCGAAATTCTTCGATTGCGCGCATGAATCTTGGTTCGTAAGCTAGCGCAGAATGAAATAAAGAGCACGCTTTGTGTGCGGGGAAGAAATCGCATACGCAGTCATACCAAATCCGGACTTGTGCTTTCACGGAGTTTTCCCGTGCTGACATGGTTCGGACAAGGATAAATGAAGATTCCATATTGTATATGAATAATTCTTAAGCTTCGACAAAGTCTGTTCCTGCTCATGGGCGAGTGATGTAGAGTGCTTTCAAGGAGGTGCTTGGCATGGCTGGTCATACTGCTGGAAAAAAAGGAAATGGATTCGGTAAGAAAGGATGGTTTGTCGGAGGCGGCTTTCTTGTTCTTGTGCTTTGCATGATTCTGGTTGCGACCAACAGCGCGTCCTGTCAGCGTTCGCTCAAGACGTGGAAATCGGAATACACCGGCGGACTGGACCGAATTGTCAACGTATACGATATGGAAGGCGATCTGATCGCGACATATGAGGGCAAAATCGATATCCAGGAAAACGACTCCAAAGTACTTTTCGAACTGAACGGAAAACGTTATACCTACTACAACTGTCTGGTTGAAGTTATTGAAAAATAGCGGATTTCTTATCGTTTGCCCAGATGGATTCCCATCCAATATCCACTCAAGCAGATTCGTTTGAACATAAATTTTGCCCGGAAGAATTGCCGTGACGGCATGACTTCCGGGCTTGCTGTTGTGGGCTGATGTGTTCCTTGTCTGTTGTTTGGATAGAAGGAAAAGAGTGATGCAGGAAAGGGATACGCATTCCGGTTAGGAATCGGAGCGGAGTGCGCCGCAGAGAAGAATAAAAAGAGCATCTACTCAACGAGCGAGATCGATTGCGTATTGCCAAGCTGAGCCGGATAGCTCTCCAGTATGCATCCATCGTATTTGACGATAACCTTGTCGCCGATCTGAGGATCGCGAGATCCTTCGATCTCGTCAGCCGGGATGCTTATCTTATCCGAACTGGACAGCTCCCAACTGCCCTCTACGGGCTCGATGATGCAGTAGTTGCCATCGAGTTCAACGATTTCTGCTTCCATCACTGACCATTCGTCGGTCTGGCTGCCTTTGGACGATGCTGCATCGTTGATCGATACAGCCGCATTGCTGGTAGAAGCATCGCTAGTCTGTGAAGAAGCGGGTGCTCCAGCGCACCCCGCGCATAGAAGCGAAATCGCGCAAAGCGCTGTACATAGACGAGTATTCATAGTTACACCTCCAAAAATATATGAAAAAAACAATAGTCGAAGCAGCAGTTCTATGTTGGATTTTGTGAAGGACATCTGATTGTCAGGCTTTCTGCTTCGAATATGGTCAGAGTCAGTCCCTGATTCGCTGGTTACTCGACGAGACGGATTGAGCGTGTCTCGCCAAACTGTGCTGGATTGGATTCTAGAATGCGTCCATCGTATTCGAGGATCACTTCATCTCCAACTTCCGGTGGACGCGAACCTTCGATGTGGCTTACAGGAAGATAGTAATCACCGGGATTGGAGTGGATCACATCGCTGAGCGTGGGAACGATAATGCACCAGTCTTTGTCGATTTCCGTGATCTGTCCTTCGAATATCTTCCATTCTGAAGAACTGCTCTCCATTGATGCAGACGTGTCATTCGATGCATTTCGTTCATCGCTGGTCTTTACAGATAAAGATGGATCTGCACATCCGGCAAATACAAGCAAGAGGGCGCAAAGCGCAGCGCAAAACCGATAATTCATGTTGTCACCTCCACAATCTGCAAACGTTAAACAATCCATGGATGTTTATATGTATATAGTGACATGAGAACACGTCACTGGTTCTGGATTTTGAGAACGATAAGAAAACTTTAGAAGCTCTTCTGATTTGCGAATGAAAACAGGCACTCGATTAGTATCGAGTGCCTGAACTATTTAAGTTTTCCATAGATGCAGTCGCTGTAGGAGCGGCCGTTTTTGTATATCGCGTTTCTTTTGATGCCCTCAAGTTCGAAGCCGTTTTTCTCGAGAACTCTTCTCGAGGCAGTATTCGGTTCATAGACAAGACCGGTAATGCGAGTGATATCGAGTGTTTCAAATGCGATTTCGCAGATCTGTCTGGCCGCTTCGGTCATGATTCCTTTCGATTTGGCTTCGGGAAGGAGATAGTAGCCGATCTCGGCATCTTTGCAGAAAACGTCGGTGTTCTGTTCTACCGAGATGTTGCCGACGATTTTTCCATCGACAAGAATTTCGCGAAAGACGCCGTTCTTTCCTTCGCTTTCTTTCACCATGTTCAGCCACCATGCGGCAGCTTCTTCGGTATACGGATCGGGGATACGACCGGACAGATAGCTTCGATCGATCGCGTTGCACATCATGATCAGCGCATCCTTGTCTTCAGGACGCCATTTTCTTAGTTCGATCTTCATATTCGTGCACCTCCATAATTTGAGTCTGATTATTGCACATACCTGACGCATACGCACGATTCATCAAAAAGATGTTGATAAACCTTAAGGAAATCAAAGAAACGATCCGTTTTTTAGGGAGTAAGGAATGTTGAAATCAGCGCATAGACGAAAAGTTCAGTGCCGATAGATTCGGAATAATGAGCCAGCCGCATCAGGATAGGGTACGGCTTTGCAGAATCTTTCTCATCACATAGTCTGTCTGCACGTCATCTCCCATCGTGAAAGAGTGAGTGCCGATTTCATAGAAACCATGCCTTTCATAAAACTGCAGGGCACGTTCGTTTTTCTCCCAGACGCCTAACCATACGTATTCTTTATTCCGCGTGGCTGCGATAGTTATGGCGTACTCCATTAGAAAGTGTCCATAACCGCGTCTCTGATACGCCTTGTCTACGTAGATCCGTTCGATTTCCAACGCGTCTGGGTCATAGAGGTCTGTCTGTGCATCGTTTTCGTTAAGTTTCAGGTAACCGGCGAGCTGTCCGTCTGCATACAAAAAGAAGAAGTAAGAATTTGGATTGCGTAATTCCTTGCCAAGCACATCCAGGTCATAAGCTGAATTCAGATACGCATTCATGTTCTCTTCGGTATTCATTGCCGCAAACGTATCGAAATAGGTTTTTCGGGAGAATGCCTGAAGTAGAGAAAGATCCTGCAGTGTGCATCTTCTCATGAACAGAGAAGGGGCGTTCGCGGACTCATCTGCTTTTTTCATACTGCCTCCTTGTGCATTGCCTGAACGCATCGCTATTTGTTGAGTTGCCTTCATCTTTGATGAAGCGTGCCCAGGATATTCATGAAATTCAGTATAGGCGAACAAACGGCAGTTTTGATACGGAATGCGTTTCATCAGAGCGCTTTGTCATAACCAGAAAGGATTATGAGCATCAGAACAATGGGGCGATACAAAGTTTGTTGATTGTTTATCGTCGATCGCGGTTCATGGTTGTCGACTGCTGCTCATGGGATTATTCCTCAAGACGGGTTTAAAACTCTGCGAATATCGGCTATCACATGCTTTCAAGCATCGTCAGCGGTTCGAGCATGATCTGATAGACCGAAAGGGCAAGGACGCCGACAAATGCATAGGAGATGTAGAGCAGTATCGTGGTGAATGTTTTGAGTTTCTTTTCGAAAATCAGCGCGCTGCTTTTCTGATACGTCTTCATCATGTCTTGCATGCGCGTTCCTTTGGCGCCGATTTCAAAGAAGCGGATAAAGAGCGGATCGAGCCGTTCGTCTTTCTGTATGCACTGGTACAGACTGAAGCCTCCTTTCATCTCTTTCATCCAGCGTCTCCATAGAATCTCGCAGAACGGAAAGCATTTTGAATCGTGTATGAGCGTCCAGAGCTGTTTTGTGGAAAGCCCCGCCGTCTGGGTGCATTCGAAAAGAGAAGCGCATTCCATGGAGCACAGATAGCGCAGAATCGGCATACGAAAGAGCGCGCTTGAATAGCGGGAAGCCTGGCGGGGAAGAAGAATCATCCACAAGGCGGTTATGGCCATAAGCGCGATGAAAATCCAGAAGAGTAGAGAAGCCGTCTGCAAAAAGGCAAGCAGAGGGATGTTCTGCGCCGATTCATTCATCAAAGCAGGCACAATCGAAAACGAGAAAAACCAGATCAGTGCGGTCGCAAACGCCATGATAAAGAGCGGGTAGCTTCCTTTCTGCACAAGCGTTCCATAGATGGACTTGCGTGAAGCATCCAGGCGCTCATCGAATTCCAGAGCAGACGTTAAGGGGAAATTCTGCATAAGCACGCCCATCTGCCGCATGCGTCTTCCTTTCTGTCCCAGAATAATGCGATCAAACGCGACGCCTGATTCGAGAAGGCGAAGAATCTGTTCCTCTCTTGCAAAAGACATCTTCACCGCGTCAAGAAACGGAATGCCGTCATGAAGAAGCAGGGCAAAGATTTCCATTTCGCGCTGCTCAATGAGCGGCATTTTCTGTCTGCGAAAGGCAGGTTTCAAAAGAAAGTCCCGGATCTGCTCCGTCTTTGTTTTCGAAGAGTTTCTCGATGTCTTCTTCATTCCATAGTTCATAGATGCACTCCTTTCTTTCGTTCGAGCGGACAAGCCGGCATACAATGATGCCTTTCAGTACCGTCTTAAGCTGGGCAGAATCGATACCTAAATCCATCAGGCGGTACAGACATTCGATTCCACTTCCGCAGTGCAGTGTTGTATAGACGACATGCCCGGTCAGTGATGCGCGCAGCGTCATTTTTGCGGTATAGGCATTGCGGCATTCGCCAAAGAAAAGCAGATCGGGGTCGTGCCGCAGCAGTTCGGCAATCGAGTTTTCATACGTGATGCCTCTGGCTTCGTTAACCTGAATCTGAACCATGTCCGGTTCATGAATTTCGATCGGATCTTCGAGCGTGACAATTTTCCAGGCGTGATGTTCAAGGATTTCGTTGAGCATCGCATGAATTGTCGTGGATTTGCCCGATCCCGTCGGTCCGCAGGCGATGATCAGTCCGCGTTCCGTTTCCGCCATGCGTTCAAGACGCGCTATGGCTTCTTTGTTTGAACAGAGATCGCCAAGCTTGAAGTGCCGGCTTGTGTGCAGAAGACGAATCACACCAGTCTGCACGGAGTCGGTATTCATCAAAGAGAAACGGCATTCGATATTCTCGCCAAAAACATCGATAGAGAATTCAGTCGACTGCGGCTTGTATGGAGAACACAAATCCATACCGGAGATGAATTTGAGATACTCCAGAAAATCGATATGAAAAATATCCTGGTCCAGTATTTCAAGTCCATTGTCTGTACGCAGCGAGACGATCAGATCATCCGCGCGCTGTTCAAGATGGATATCAGTCGCCTGGCGTCGCAGCGCAAGGCGGATCAGCAGTTTGCAAAGTTGTTTCATGGAGGTCCCTCACTATGTAATTCGCAAAAAACGCGGGTGATGGGCAAAAAAAGTTTAAAAATCTCAAACTTTCTTTGGATCAGGCAATGAATTGCCTCATAGCGTTCGTTGAAGTAAAAATGAATGGGCTTTACAGAGCATGGTCGCGTCTGACAAGACTTTTGGTTGTATTCGCGCGAATAATAAACAAAAGGCCCGATCCGATGAAGATCGAAGCCGAGATAGAGAAATGAAGGGAAGTACATGAAACTGAAAACTTCGCAGACACAGATGTCGGAATCGTTCTGGACGATCACTTTTCTGACGTTTTCCGGCGGTCTGCAGGATGCGTATA
>CAOKFJ010000133.1 GCA_948467695.1 uncultured Allobaculum sp.
CGGTGAATGGTCACTACGAACCGTTAATTTCTTCAATAAGAAAAATCACCGCAAAGCGATTTGGATAGTATACTAATAAGAAAATATTATCCTTGCTGCACGAAAAAGGCATGTGTTTGGAATACTTTGCCCAGTTTGCGAAAGATTTGGTTATGCCATATCGCCATATCTTTGCCTGATTCATATCTCGGGCACTGTGTTTGAATTCCAATTCAGTTTAGGGAAAAGTTGTAATCAGAAAACAGAGCGCTTTCAGACAAATCCTGACGTACATCCAGGATTGATCGATCACAGATTATATGACATGACAAGCGCTCATCGTCTGCATGCGTGCATAGCCTTCGTTATACAGTGGTCACCTGGTTCTAAGTGGCACGTATATCGTGCGAGCATGCCGGCAGTACGCTAGAAGTTACAAGGAGAACCATCATGAATTTCACGACAGATTCCCGACACGAAGAACTCAGACAGAAAGTGCGCGCTCTGGTTGAGCAGCACATCGCCCCTATCGCTATGACGCTTGATGAAAAGAGCGAATTTCCCGAAGAATTCCTCAACGTCATGAAAGAGAACGGACTTATGGGTCTGCCCTATGCTAAAGAAGATGGAGGCGCGGGAGAAGACGTTCTTGCCTACGCAATCGCTGTAGAAGAACTCTCACGCGTCGATGGCGGCGTTGGTGTCATTCTCTCAGCGCACACCTCACTCGGCACCTATCCGATTGCCGCGTATGGCAATGAAGAGCAGAAGAAGAAGTACCTCTATCCCCTCGCGAGCGGTGAAAAGCTCGGCGCATTCGGTCTGACCGAAGAAAACGCTGGAAGCGATGCGGCAGAAACAGAAACCACAGCTGTTCTGGAAGGAGACCACTATATCCTCAACGGCAAGAAGATCTTCATCACCAACGCGCCATATGCCGACACGTATGTCGTCTTCGCCTCAACGAATCCCGCTAAAAAGACACGCGGCATTTCCGCTTTCATTGTTGAGAAGGGAATGGAAGGTTTCACCTTCTCTGATCACTACAACAAGATGGGCATTCGATCTTCCTCGACTGCCGAACTTCGATTCAAGAATGTGAAAGTTCCCAAAGAAAACCTTCTCGGTCTTGAGGGACAGGGTTTCAAAATTGCCATGTCGACACTGGATGGAGGACGCATTGGAATCGCTGCTCAGGCGCTTGGCATTGCACAGGGGGCGTTTGATGAAGCGCTCGCCTATGCAAAAGAGCGCGAGCAGTTTGGCGCACCGATCGCGGTGAACCAGGGCATTTCCTTCAAACTCGCCGATATGGCGACAAAACTTGAAGCGGCAAGACTTCTTATCTATAAAGCGGCCGAGAAGAAGCAGAATCACGAACCGTATGCGCTGAACGCCGCTATGGCGAAAATGTACGCTTCCGATATCGCGCTTGAAGTCTGCAACGACGCGCTGCAGATCTTCGGCGGCAGCGGCTATCTCAAAGGCATGGGCGTGGAAAGACGCTATCGCGATGCCAAGATTACGACAATCTATGAAGGTACGAATGAAATTCAGCGCGTCGTCATTGCTTCCAATCTGCTTGGACGGCTTAAAAAAGGAAGCACCGCGCCTGCTAAAGCAGAAGCGAACAGCAACAAAGCGGAGGCAGGTAAAGCAGCGCCTGCAGGCGTGCAGATGATCGATGAAGCGACACTTGCCGACTCGGTGAAAAAGCTCGCATCGATTCTCAAAGCGCAGTTTGACTTCAGCAATAAGGAAGATATCGATATACCGATCGCTTCGGCAAAGAAGATCATCGGGATCGGTCAGGGCGCAATGAACCGCGAAAACGCCGCCAGAGCAATTGATAATGCCAAGGCGCTTGGCATGGCGATCGGCGGAAGCCGTCCGGCTGCCGAAGTGCACCACTTTATTGCGATGGATCGCTTTATCGGCATGTCCGGACAGAAAGCCAATGCTGATCTGTACATCGCCTGCGGCATCTCCGGATCCAAGATGCACATGAAAGGTCTCGACAACGTCAAAACGATTGTCGCGATCAACACCGATCCTGACGCGCCGATCTTCAAGGATGCCGCGTATGGTATTGTCGGCGATATGAATGAAGTGCTCGACCTGCTTGAAGCCGAGCTTTGCGGAAAGTCTGACAATGATGACAATGGCGGACTGTATCAGTGCACGCTGTGCGGTTACATTTATGATCCGGTGATCGGGGATCCTGAAAGCGGAATCGCGCCAGGAACGTCTTTTGCGGCCCTTCCTGATGACTGGACGTGCCCGATCTGTGGAGCGAAAAAGGAAGATTTCATCCCGTTTGGAAAAGACGGACAGAAATAATTGAACCAAAAAACATGAAATGAAGATTAAGACGGAAAGAACGATCTTTCCGTCTTTCTTTTCTGAAACAATTATGTAAAATCGATGAAAGAACCCGCAAAATGTTTTTCAAGAATGCCGAAGCGATGTACTTGCTTATTCGACTAAACAAATTCCGTGAATGCGTGAACAGTTCGAAGGGCAGTCGAAAGGGGACAATGTCTGTTTGCAGGTACTATGAATGAAACATGGACATATGGACTGCACGACGAATTCTCTGCGAAGCATAGATGCCGTAAGTGTGATGATGCGGTCTGCATGTCGACAAGAGAGGATGATGGTATGAGTTATCGTGAATTTATCAAAGAAGAAAAGGAATGCTTCATGGCTCTTGATCCTTCTCTGAACTCGACTCTCGAAATTCTGGCGATGCCGGGCTATCGCGCAATCAAAACGTGGTACCGCACGCATCAGCTGTACCTGAAAAAACACTACGTGCTTGCCCGATGGCTCTCTCTCAGGGCACAGCGCAAGACGGGAATAGATATTCATCCGGGCGCGACAATTGGAAAGCGTCTGTTTATCGACCACGGCAGCGGAGTTGTTATCGGCGAGACATGCATCATCGGCGACGACGTCAAGATTTACCAGGGCGTCACGCTTGGCGGAACCGGCAAAGACAAAGGCAAGCGTCATCCGACTGTTGAAGACAATGTCCTTATCGGTGCCGGAGCCAAAATCCTGGGCAACATTACCATCGGACGCGACGCCAAAGTCGGCGCGGGAGCGATTGTCATTCGCGATGTCGATCCGGGAAACACCGTTGTCTGCCCGCCGGCGTATCCGGTTCGCTTTAAAGCCGGCAAGCATTCAAACCTTTGCGCCAACGGCAAGGAAAGATGGACCCGCGAGGAAATCAAGTGTCTGCAAAACGGGAAAATCAAAGTATGTCCGGGTCAAACTGCCCTCACAAAAGTGAAGGAAGGTTGCGAAAGTCAGCCTAAGGACTAAAATAGACACAGAACAGGAAGGTGAACCATGAAATTCAAGTTTTCTGATACGTACGGAAACGACGTTACTTATGAAATCCACGATACCGAACTTGGTCATGCTTTAGAGCGCATGCTTCCGCTGACTGTTGTTCTCAACCGCATCGGATCTTCGGAGTTTTCGTTCGTACCCCCGAAAAAACTGTCCACATTTGGCGCTCCCATCGCACCGGGCGGACAGGAAGGACTGTGCTATCACGAACCGTGGAACGAGATCATTCTCTACTACGGCGGCTACTCGCAGTACGAAGATCTTTACGAGCTCGGAATGCCCATTGCCGGAGCCGGCGCAGTGCGCAACCTCAAGGGCCCCGTTAAAATTGAAGAAATTTTCTAAAGGGAGAGGAAGAAGTTCCATCTTCCTTTTTTGTTTGCGACGCCATTCCTGTCATTCCCAAAAGATCAGTCAAGAATGGATTTGGCAGCGATACACGCCAGTTGTCTAGCGTGCAAATATCCGACCACCCCAGTCTGGGTTAGACGCATGAACGGCTTAAGGGAAGTGCGCAATCCAGTATTGGTCATTGTGAAGAATATGCGTTTTTGCTCCTTCGCTGGAAGGGGCTTTTTCTATTGGAGAAACTGCCGTCACAATCTGAACACGAAGAACATAGAAACATCTGTTAGCCATTGCATATATTAGCTTAATAGGATGATAACGATGTTTATTTAACATAATTTACTACATTTACGAACGCTTTGAGATGATACTATTTTTTTCATGTTCTATCGGGAACATGCAGCTCGAATCAAAGACAAGGAGTCTTCCGGCACAACTGCCTCATCAGTCAGAGTCGTCATCAAAATGTTCAGCAGATCGTCAAACGGCTGCGACAGCGAATGCGGCTCGCCTCAAGACGGCTTCTTCATCGAACTTTCAATCTATCAGGGCTGCTCTCATCAGAAAGGCGGAAACATCATGAAAAAATGTCCTACCTGCAGGCAGAAAAGTCCAGACCAGGATATTTTCTGCGGTCAATGCGGGACCAGACTTCCTGCACATAAAACGGGAAAAACAAAAAACCTCATACTTCTGGCAGTTTTGATTCTCTTCACATTCATTACCGGAACGATATCCGGATCACTTTGGTCAATAAAAGCGGATTCTTCAAAACAGCAGAACATAAAAGACACAGCCACAGGCGCAATCAGTCCATCCTATCCTGAACTGATTGTTCAGTCAGAAAAGCTTCTGGAAGCAGGAGAACTGAATAAAGCTGAAAATATGCTCCTGCAGGCAAGCAAACAGGAACCTCAGCAGGCTCTTCCTTACGAGAAGCTGTACGCCATGTACATCGCGCAGTCCCAAACAGAGAAAGCCGAGGAAATAAAGGATCAGGCGCAGCAGAACATTGCGCAGGACCAGAAACCAGACTTTGACGCCAGCATTGACGTAATTACCGAGGACGCGAAGCCCGATCCTGCACGAAAGGAAATCGCTGATCTAGGCAAGCTCGAATTCACGCCGATCAGCTTTGATGGCCGCGGATGGCTTATCCGTAAAGACGGTGTGTTTTCCTATCTGCTTCCAGATGGCACAATTCAAGAAGCCACAGGAACAGATACTGTTCTCGTCATGGACAATGGAACAAGCAGCGAAGCACCAGGACAGAACGCCTGCCTGGGCAGCACGGTTGACTACAACACCAATTACATAATCGCGAATGGAACGATGACCACAGGCGGCGCATGCGGAGCTGGCGGCTTTATGGTCACACATCCGTATATTCTCGATGATCAGAATAATGTTGTATTAACCGATCAGGCAGTTTCTTCGCAGAGCTCGCCATTGGGCAGCGGGCAGAATTTTGCTATTACCTCTCCGATCGTTGTCAGTCATCAGCCCAAAGCGGAAGGGGATTATTATATTTATCTCCCAAATAACGAACAACTGTTTGGTCCGTATGCCAAAAGCGAATCAGCGACGTTTTACAGCGCGGCAAAAAAGATTCCAAACCTCAATTTTCTGATGGATATGCAGAAAACAAGCGGCCCGTTCTGGATTCACAATCCTGCTGAAGCGTATGGACATGAGAATGGCGTTCAGAATCGTTTTTCTCTGCTCAGCGAAGACGGTTCGAAAAAACTTGAAGGTTTCTCGAGCGCGCAGGCTGTGGATGCATTCTCGATTGGCGCTCACAGGTCGCATCGCTTCTATTCATTTGATCGCGATTTGAAAGAAGTCTATACAGGTCTCTATGAAGCAGGTGCAACCGCAATTGATGGCGCGGCGCCCGTCAAGACAGACGGCACATGGAAGCTCGTCTCACTTGAACAGTCGGATGCCAATCAAAATGAGAGCTCTAAGCCTGAAACAGCAGAATCTTCCGTTATCCAGCCGCGTCCAAATACAGATTTCTCTGCACTAAGCGGCTCTT
>CAOKFJ010000134.1 GCA_948467695.1 uncultured Allobaculum sp.
GTTTGGGAGAATTGACGCTGCGGATGATTTCAAGGATCTGCTGCTCGTAGCGTGGTCGGGAGTGCACGACTTCCTGCTCGGGCGCAGCCTGTACATTGGTGTTCTGTTCGTCCATCAGTCATTCTCCTTTCTACATGTGCAGCATCTGAATCAGGAAGATCCAGATCATGGAATAGTAAGTTGTCGCACCGATCAAGTCGTTGAGGGTTGTGATCAGCGGACCGGATGCGACAGCGGGATCGATGCCCAGTTTCTGGAAAACGATCGGTACGGCTGTTCCAGTAAAGGACGACATGACCATACTGCAAAGCATCGCCACCGCGATGCAGGCGGAAATGGCATAGGCATGCATCCAGTCGTAGCCGGCAGAGAAGTGAATGAACACGCCAAGCACCAGTGCCGAGAGCAGTCCGATGATGACACCGTTGGACAGACCGGCGAATACTTCTTTTGTCACCAGGCGCATGCGCTGCTTGTTGGTCAGATCCGGATCGGAAAGTACGCGAATGGATACCGCCAGCGACTGTGTACCGACGTTTCCGGCCATTCCCAGAATCAGCGACTGGAAAACGACAGCGACAGTAAGCGCCGCAACGACAGATTCGAACATGCCGATGACGACGGAAACACCAAGCGAAAGTCCCAGCAGCAGAATCAGCCACGGGGTTCGTTTTTTCAGCGATTCAAACAAGGTTTCTTCAAGATCTTCCTGCGAAGACAGACCAGCCAGTCGGGCGTAGTCTTCGCTCATTTCCTTGGCGAACAGTTCAAGCAAATCCTGACGGGTGATGATACCCTCGATCTGGTTGTCGCTGCCCAGAACAGGAATGGAATCTTCTTCGTATTCTTTTAAATCGTCCATCAGCGCATCGATCGGTTCGCTTGCGTAGACGATCGGGAAGTTGACCTGGATGATGGATTCAAGCTCTTCATCGGCCATCGCCGCGAACAGATCTTGAATGTAGATCGCACCATAGTACAGACCGTTTTCATCGACGACATAGAGAATGGACAGATTGTCCGTATTGGTTTCTCTTGCCTGATCGCGCATGGAGCGCATCGCCTGTTTGATGGTGTAGTTTTTCTTGATTTCAATATAGTCGGTGCTCATCTGCGAACCGATTTCGTCTTCGCCATAAGCGGCGAGTTTGACGAGCTTGCTTCGGGTTTCACTGTCGAGCAGTTCAAAAATGACATCGCGTCGGGTGCGGTTCATGTTCTTGAGAATGGTGCCGGCTTCGGCAGGCTCCATTTCGGACAGGATCGCGATGGCTTTTTTGATGTTAATGGCGCTGAGATACTCAGCCTGTTCATCTTCATCGAGGTAGGAAATGACCTCGGCGAGATGTTCGACATCGAGAAGCTTGAACAGCTTTTCGCGCACGGTCGGATCAAGACGGGTAAACGCGTCCGCAACGTCGGACGCGTGGAATTCTTCGAGTTTCTCGCGAAGAACTTTCGGGGAAAGCTTCTGACTGATCAGCTGCACGATCTCGATGTCGTAATCGGGACGCACGCCCGGAATGTTAGCCGGGACATTATTGAGTGCGTCATGATTCAGATCGCTCATGATACCTCCTAGCGGGCGGAGGAGAAATTGCTGGCAAGGTCCGCCCGGCCTGTGCAGTTGACCAGCGGAGCCGGATCATCGTTTGTCATTCGGGCATCACCTCGCTTTCACGCTTTATTATAGGTCAGCAAATCTCATCTTGCCGTCATAAATTCGCCTTCACGCTGACCAATTTTTTACGCGGGCAGATTCACTTTGCATAACTTGTCGATTACTTCGCTATTGTTGTGCTTACGGCTGTTGCGCGCGTGATCTGTTTTTGCGACAATCACGCAGGCAACGCACAAAACACAGGAAATGCTCTTCTTTGTGTCAAAATAATAGAAAGCGAAAGGAAGTTATCACGCTATGAAATGTCCAGTATCCAAACTCTGCGGCGGCTGCGAGCTGCTGCAGGTCGCATATGAAAAACAGGGCCGCATGAAACAGGAAGAAGTTCAGGATCTTCTCGATCAGGCGAACCTGAAAATGGAAGCCATGCCTGTGACCATGGCAAAAGAATCCGTCAGCTATCGAAACAAAGTGATCTACGGATTTGCCAAAGATAAAAACAAGAAAGTCTACGCCGGATTGTACGCTCCAAAATCCCATCGTGTCATCAACACGAAGGGATGCCGCATGCAGCCCGATCTGGTTAATGAGATCCTTGATGAAATCGCGCGTCTTGTCGATTCCATGAAGATTGAACTGTATTCGCCTAAAACCGGTACCGGTCTGCTTCGCCATGTCCTTATACGCTACGCGCATGAAACACAGGAAGTGATGGTTGTTTTCGTCACCGCGTACAAGGAATTCCCCTCACGCAAGAACATGGTTCGCGCGCTTCGCGAAAAATTCCCGCAGATCAAAACCATTCTCCAGAACATCAACCCGCGCGATACATCGATCGTCCTTCAGGATGAAACGATGATTCTTTACGGTCAGGGAACCATTACCGATATTCTGTGCGGCAAAAAAATCACATTCGGGGCTTCGTCGTTCTATCAGATCAACCACGACCAGTGCGAAGCGCTCTACACCAAAGCCAAAGACATGCTTGCTCTGGATGGAAAAGCCGATCTTCTCGATACATACTGCGGTGTCGGTACAATCGGTCTGGTGATGGCTGATGGCTGCAAGCAGGTAACCGGTGTCGAGATCAATAAAGACGCTGTTGACAACGCGCGCTACAACGCAAAGCAGAATGGTGTGGAGAACATCCGCTTCATTGCGATGGATTCCACTAAATTCATGCAGGATGCCGCTCGCAACCATAAAAGCTACGACGCCATCATTCTCGACCCGCCCCGCGCCGGAACGACGCGCGAATTCATTCAGGCGGCATGCAAGCTGCATCCAGGCAAGATTCTCTATATTTCCTGCGATCCCCATACGCTTGTACGCGATCTCGGTTTCTTCAAGCGAAACGGCTATGTGTCGAACAAAGTCGAACTCGTCGATATGTTCCCCAACACCAAGCACATTGAATCGCTTGTTCTTCTGACACCCGATCCCAAAAAAGCAAAAAACGCTTATCGCGAGGGAGCGCAGAATAGCCGCAATGGAGCGGACGGCCGCAAAGGCGGAAGATTCGATCGCAATGCCAAAAACGCTTCAGCGCCCAAAGCGAAGAAACCCGCACGTGAACTGAACCCTTACGAAAAAGCGCTCGCGGAATACAAAGCCGCAAAACGCAGAGGAAAGAAATAAATCCGCATACGATCAATACGTGCCAGCAACCGGAAAAATCCGTGCTTTTTGGCGCGATGTATTCCGGTTTCTATGCACGATCTGGTGCAAAAAGCGACAACCGCAGCCACAAATGAGCGATACGTCTTGTGCAGCACTTTTATCACGCCCACAATAGAGATATTCCAAGTATCAAATTCAAATTGAACACAGAAAACAGACCGGCAGAACTCTGAGATTTCAGATGTTCTTCCGGTTTGTTTTTCCCGATGGACTGCCTGAAGGACATCCGGTTTTTCGTCCTGAATAAGGTTTGACAGGCATTGGGCATCATCGACATGCAAATCGGAAGGGAGTGATTGGATGCTGTATACAACAGGAGATACGCATGGCAATGCGATTCGCTGGAAAAGCGAAATCGATCCGTATTTGAAAGAGGGCGACACGATCATCGTTAACGGCGATTTCGGCATCGGCTTCTGGGAAGGCGGAGGCACAGGACAGCAGAAGTTTTTCGACTGGATGCAGACGCGTCCATATATGGTTCTGTTTATCGATGGCAACCACGAAAACTTCGATCTGCTTGAGGTATATCCAAAAGAAAAGTGGAATGGCGGCTGGACGCATGTGATCGGCACAAATATACGTCATTTGATGCGTGGCGAGCTCTTCAATCTTGAAGGTCTTCGTGTGTTCGTGTTTGGAGGAGGATTCTCCCTTGATAAAGCGATGCGCATTGAAGGTTATTCATGGTGGAAACAGGAAATGCCGGATGAAACAGAATACGCGCACGGCAGAGAAACACTGAAGAAAGCGGATCATGAGGTGGACATTATTCTGACGCATACCGCGCCTGCGGAATCCGTTTATTATCTAAGCAAACTGCGGCGAACAGGAATTGAGGACGATGTCGCAGAAGAAAGAGAACTGACATGGTTTCTGGACGAAGTTGCGCATAAGACGAGCTACGATCGCTGGTATTTCGGTCACTTTCATGTGGATGAAGAAATATGGCGAAACCAGATCGCCACATCCGATACAATTCGTGAACTGAAAACAGGAAAACTTGTCCGCCAGTGGCCAAGATACAACTAGAACCATCACCGAACAGATTCCCTACAAAACAAGAGCACTTCCCCGATCGGAGGTGCTCTTGTTTTTTTAACAAAGAAAAGCGTAGAAAGCAGCCAAACCGGATCGGCTGTTCAGAATATTAAAATACGAGATTCAATACAGTTAGTAACACTGAAAAACTCCCCCTCGATGAGAGAGGGGGAGGGAAGTTGTTTGAGCGGGCGGTGCCGCGAAATCGCATAGGTATCGTGTTGCCAAGCGGTTAGCGGGTATTCGACAAGACTCAGCGCTGGACACGTCCGGAAGCATCGCCGCCTGCGAGTTTGAGCACTTCTTCTTCGCTGACGAGATTGTAGTCGCCCTCAATCGAGTGCTTGAGCGCGGAGGCAGCCACAGCGAATTCGATCGCATTCTGATCATCCATTTTGGAGAGCAGTGCGTGAATCAGACCGCCGCCAAAGGAATCACCGCCGCCGACACGGTCAACAATGTTCAGATCGTATTTTTTGGAAAATACGGAGCTGCCGTTTTTTCCGTCATAAAGCATGGCGGACCAGAGGTTGCGGTTGGCGCTGATGGATTCGCGAAGAGTGATCGCCACTTTATCGAAACCAAACTGATCGTGCAGTTTTCGCGCGACATCGATATAGCCATCATGATTGAGTTCGCCGCTTGTAATGTCGGTGTTTTCCGCCTCAATGCCGAAGACGTCTTTTGCATCTTCTTCATTGGCGATGCATACATCGACATACTTGCAGATCTCGGACATGACTTCGTTCGCTTTTTCTTTGGACCACAGTTTGTTGCGGTAGTTGAGGTCGATTGATACGGGGATGCCTTTTTCGCGGCATTTCTTTACAGCCTCGAGAGTGATTGATGCTGCATCATCGCCAAGAGCGGGAGTGATGCCGGTTGTATGAAACCATGCGGCGCCATCCAGGATTTGATCCCAGTCGAAGTCTTCGCGTACGGCTTTAGCCATGGCGCTGCCGGCACGGTCGTAAATGACTTTGGAAGGACGCTGGGAAGCGCCTTTCTCCAGAAAGTAGATGCCGACACGCTCGCCGCCGCGAACGATATCACTGGTGTTTACACCGAATTTGCGCAGGGAGTTTACAGCAGCCTGACCGATTTCATGAGTCGGGAGCTTGGTGACAAAATGAGCGTCGTGACCATAGTTGGCCAGCGAAACGGCGACGTTGGCTTCACCGCCCCCGTATGTAGCGCCCAGCATGTCCGCCTGCACGAAACGAAGATAGCCGGATGGCGCAAGGCGAAGCATCAGTTCGCCAAAAGTAACAACTTTGTTTTTGAACCAACGCGACTTACGTCGCGGTGATCGCACCAACGTTCATAACCACC
>CAOKFJ010000135.1 GCA_948467695.1 uncultured Allobaculum sp.
CAGACGATCAGGCCGAGTTCATCGCACAGATCGTAGAATTCCTGCGCGTGCTGATAGTGCGCCAGACGAATGGTGTTGGCACCGAGTTCTTTGATGAGGAGCGCGTCTTCCAGGTGATCTTCATAGGAAAGCGCGTTTCCTTTTGCGGCACGGTCCTGGTGACGGGAGACACCGCGAAGAGGCGTGAGCACGCCATTGAGAAAGAAGCCTTCTGCCGGATCCATATGGAATTCGCGCACGCCAAGACGTCCGCTGATTTCATCGATTGCTTCATTGGCTTCCATCAGTCGGCATACGACTGTGTAAAGGTACGGATCTTTCACGCCATTCCACAAGCGAGCATCAGAAAGGCGCATTTCAAAAGCTGTGTTTTCTTTTGCAGGTTTGGTCTGCGTGAGAACTTCATTTCCCTCTTCGTCATAAACAGCAACTTCCACTCTGTGAACCGATTTGGGTGCTGTGACGTAGGCATGAAGATTGACGATGGCATCTTTTCCATCGAGTTTTGTATCCATCGCAAATCCCGGACCACCATAAAAGTCCAGATCGAAGTGAGACGGTTCAACAACGATCAGTTCCACTCCGCGGTACAGACCGCCGTAGAAAGTGAAGTCCGCAGTCTGCGGATAGATATGATTGGCAGAGTTGTCGACGGCGACAGTGATGAAGTTGTCCGCTCCAGTCTGTTCATGGATCAGATCTGTGATATCGAATCGGAATGTGGAATAGCCTCCTTCGTGCCGTCCTGCTTTTGTTCCATTGACATACACATCAGCTGCGGAGTTGGCTCCTTTGAATTCGATATAGATACGGCTTCCCGGTTTCATTTCGAATGTGGGGACATCCACGGTGTAGTAAAACGTTCCTCTCTTGTAGTCGGAGGCGCCGTCCTGGCCATCATATTTATTCCAGGTGTGAGGGAGGTCTACAGGATAGGCGCTGTCTGCGGCTTCAATAAAGCCATCAGGCATCTCGTGCGAGAACTGCCATCCTTCGTTTAAATTGAGGTAATCTCTCATGGTTGTTCCTTTCTGTACGCATTCGTACATATTCATTTCAGGTTTCAAGGCTTAAACGATTAAGCTTTTTTTCGCCGGTTCAGGTGCGCGCCGGGTCTGTAACCGCTTCGATGTTTGCTTTTTCTTAAGCTTTGTATTCACATTCTAAAAGTGAAAACGCTTTATACATATTGTGATATTTGTGCTGTACATTGCTTTTCTTGCGGTTGGAAAATCAGTGGAAGCGGTTTGCCGAACTAAATATGGATTTTCTTGCGAATCCCTATCTCTATATAGGGTCATTACCACCTATTCAGGATTGTTTTGAGCAATATATGATCAATGTCAAGGATGATTTTCTGGATGAACGTTGCGTACAGCAGTCAATCCAGCTGAATATACGAATCGTTTCTTATGCTGCGGACTTTCAAATGAGCACTCTGTATTCATTCAAATCCCGCTCAGCTCCGCTTATAGGCATCCACACAAGCAAAATTAACCATAATGCATATATTTTAACCCTTTCAAGATTGGTATATTGATTTATTCATACATCTTTCCGTACTCTGCTTCGGTCAATAAACGGTATGGATCCATCTGATCCCTGCTTTCTTCCCTATTTGATTTGTTTTTCGCTGGTTTGGAGAATGGCTCTTATTCATAACCTGTCTCTTACATTGAATTTCTTGTGTTTTCAGATCTGGAAAACACCGCTTTCATTGACGACAATTACAATGAATTCTTAATTATCACTCGTTCTATCACATTAAGATTTCATAAATATATTAAGATTATTCTTCACGCAATCATTCGTTATTTATCAGTATATTCACCATCAATCGATTGCGTTTTATTCGATGTGCGGTAATTGTTTTTTCAATCCGCACAGTAAGCAGATGTCGGTAAACAGAACGTAAAAAAAAAAAAAACGCTCGCGAGCGCCTGTTGAAAACCGGACAGAAAAAACCAGGAGGTTCTTAAATTAAAGCAAGCAAATTGATTCAAACGTTCCATAACGAAAATGGACCGGTGATCACAACAGTTGATCAGCCAGTAATCGAAGCTGACGGCCTGTATCTCAAAGATATTGACGGAAACTGAAAGCTGAACGCATTAAGTGACTGGAGAATGGCAAAGCTTACGCGTATACAGACATAGACGGCAACTATAACGAATTCGGTTTCGGACTGCGCTATTAGACGCGAGGCGGCAATCCTTCTCAAAAACAAACAAATCGCACTGCGATGGATTTCCACATCCATCACAATGCGATTTTTCATTTCTTCATGATTTGTGCGCCGCGGTATTTATTGCTTTTCATTTCGAGTACATGAACAGCGCAGAACGCTTCTGCTATCAGAACGATTTGCCTGAACCCTCGTCATCGTGAGCGTTAAGCTCAATTACGAAGCATGTTCCCTTGCCCGGTTGCGAATCAAGGTGAATTGTACCGCCAAGATTATCGATGGCGTGGCGCACGATAGCCAGACCAAGACCCGTACCGCAATGCGTACGGGAAACATCAGCGGTAAAGAAACGTTCGAATATGCGCTCCTGCAGTTCAGGAGCGATGCCGACACCGTCATCTTCTACCATAAGGCGGACTTTATCGTTGTGCTGATGCACGCTGACATGCACATAACCAGGAGCAGTGTTGTAGCGAATCGCGTTTTCGATGAGATTTTTGAGAACAGACTGGATATCGACCGGATTCGCCAGAACGATCGCTGTCGACCCCTTCAGGCTCAGCTCAATACCAGCGACTTCAGCGCTTTGCGCCATCTTTTCCACTTCCGTTCTCGCAATTTCATACACATCGACTGCCTGACTCTGCGGCTGCTCTTCATTTTCAAGACGCGACAAGTGAATGATGTCGCTGACCATCGCGCTCATACGCGCGGCTTCTTTGGAGATATAGCCTGTAAAACGCGGTATATCATCCGCCTTGACCAGCCCGGATGAAAGCAGTTCCGCGCTCGAGGAAATCGTATGCAGCGGTGTTTTGAGTTCATGCGTGACGTTGGCGGTAAATTCCTGACGACGTCTTTTCGCTTCGAGCTTCTCCGTAACATCCTGTGCCAGAACCATCGCGCCAAGAATTTCTTTATCTTTCCAGATTGGCTGAGCGAGCAGAGAATACGTTTTTCCGCGTACTGTGCGCGTTGTCTCCAGACTCGCGCCGCCAAGAGCCTGTTCGAGCAGTTCGCCAAGCTGCTCGTTGTCATGAAGCGAGAATTTCTGTTCGAGATCGAAAATCGATCGCGCTGCGCGGTTGACAAAGGAAGGTTTGCCGGTATTCCACACCATCACCAGACCTTCTTCCATCGAAGCGCTCAGCGCGTCGAATTCGCGGTTTCGCAGTTCAAGCTGTTCCATCTGCGACTGGATCTGCTTGTTGTTCTCGTCCAGACGTTCAAGCAGGGGTCTTAACTGTTCATAGGGAATATTTTCGAGCGGCTTTGCGGGGTCGATGGCGTTGATTGGCGTCACGATATGCCGTGAGAGAAGACCCGCCATAACCCAGGACGCGCCAATCAGAATCGGCACCAGTATCGCAATCGGCGCGATCATGCGCACAAACAGGGAAAGAAGCGATGCATGGGTTCGTGACAGACGCAGAACCGATCCGTTTTTAAGGAGTACAGCGACATTGTATGTCTCGGTACTAAGCGTGTCTGAGTAGCGAACCGAAAAGCCGACACCATCTTCATGCGCTTCGATAATCTCCTGACGATCGGCATGATTGGCATGGCGGGTTGGATAAAGCGAATCGAAATACACGCTTCCATCCGGTTCAATCAGACAGACGCGGATATCTGTCGGAGAAAGAATCTGAATGTCTTCTTCAATCAGACGCGCTTCCGCCCCTTTTCCTGCGTCATTGAGAACCCGCGCCATGCTTGCCACTTCAGTCTGCAGACGCGAGACTTCTTCATCTAAAAACGCCCGGTAAACCGAGTAGACCGTCGTCAGGACAACCGCGCTCAGGACCACAAGACAGGCGCTAAGAATGGATCTGAATATTCTTTTCTTCATCAGCTTCCATCCATGCGGTAGCCGATGCCGCGAACTGTCTCAATTCGGCTTCCCGCCTCCTGCAGCTTTGTGCGAAGCGCTCGAATATGCACATCGACTGTGCGTGTCTCGCCCGCAAAATCCGTTTTCCACACGCGCATAAGCAGATCGTCTCGGCTGAACGCTTTGCCCGGATGGGTCATGAAGAGTTCAAGCAGCGCGAATTCTTTTCGTGTCAGATCGAGTTTTTCCTTCACTCCATCCTCATGAATCAGCCATGCCATATGCGCGATGCGATCGAGCTCAAAAGGACCAAGCGCAAGGTGATCCTGAACATCGGGTATTGCAGGTTTTGATTCGCATCGGCGCATAACCGCTTTGATGCGCGCGATCATTTCCATCATGCCGAAAGGTTTGACTAAATAGTCGTCTGCCCCCTGATCAAGTGCGACGATCTTATCGCTTTCCATGCCTTTGGCCGTGGTCATGATCACGGGGATTGAACTCCATTCGGGATGCTGGCGAAGCGCTTTGAGAATGCTCATGCCATCGCTTCCCGGAAGCATAATATCGAGCAGAATCAGGTCCGGCTGTTCGTCTTTGAGCGCGCTCCAGAACGTACCGGCCTCCTCAAAGCCTCTGCCCTCGAAGCCTGTCGACTGCAAGGTGTACAGCAGAATATCGCGAATTGACGCGTCATCTTCGACGCACCAGATTTTTTTCATGAATAACCTCCTCCATACATGGCGCACACATGCATCCATACGTTCTCTTTTTTGCGGATTTTCTCGATATGAAACCAGTATGCATGTACCCGCAGCAGATGATCGCAGAAGAATCTGAATCAGCGATCGAGTTACATAGATGATATCGAAAGAACGCCATCACTTTCCACAGTATGCCACGTCCTCGCAAACATCAGCGCCATTTTGTCTGTGTGTTCGATGCGTGTTCGCAAAGGCATCGTGCATTGATCGATAGAGACAGCAGAACAGAGAAACCGGGCGCCGGCAAAATTGCGGCACCCGGAATACTGAATGTGGGAATAAGCAGTCAAACTGCGCGTCTGTATTTTGATGTTTGTTTACGCCAGCGCCGCTTCCGCGGGTTCGGCAATTGTCTGTACAGCCGGCTGAATTGCTCCGGTCGCCTCAGGACGCGCGTTCTGACTCCAGGCATCTTCATCGGAAAGACGAAGAATACGGCGTGAAATCTGTTCATACAAGTCAGCGACATCATAGAAGAGCCATGCCGATGCGCTTTCATCCCCTGCCTGATAGACCGTCTCAAAATGCGCTTTTCGCAGATCGGCAATTCGCAGACGAATTTCTTCTTCATCCTGTCGCACCTGCATGCGCTGCGCGGTTACCCGTTCATCCTGCGCGCTGGAGGGCTGAGCGTTGATTTCAAGAAGCATATGCGATAAAGCTTTCTGGCAAAGCGAGGAGAGTGTATTGATTTCTTCAACCATTGTTTCGGTAAAGGCTTTTTCCTGCATGCTTTCTTCAGTGATTGTTCCGATGGCAAGACACTTCGCCGCGATCTGATGCAGGTCTCGCGCAGAGAGCAGAATACGCTGCAGCTGTTTCTGTTCCGCTTTAGTCAGTGTGGAAACTGGAATGCCCGCACAGTATTTTTTCACTTTGTAGCATTCGCTCTG
>CAOKFJ010000136.1 GCA_948467695.1 uncultured Allobaculum sp.
TCTGGCCCGCGAAGACGGACGCGATCTGATTCTCTCTTCCAATACCCGTCATGGCGGTCCCGGCTTCCATGCATTTGTGGTGGATCTGTTTAAAGATATCGAAGAAGAAATTCCCGGCGAGTATGAACTCGTTGACGATCTGGAATACGACAAGGATGAAGACTTTCACCGCCTTGTTCACCAGTATGAGCATGAACTCGATTATGTACGCGGACTGATTCTTGAAGAACCGGGCTTTCGCAACCGCAACTACATGTTCGATGAAACCTATTACCTGCCCATCGCCCAGCCCGGCACGGTGCTGACCGCAAGCGGCGAGATGAACGAACAGGAATTCAAGCAGAAAAATCTGGATGATCTCATGGATCATTTCTATGTATGGAACAACTGGGACCGCGACGGGCGTTTCTTTCGAAATGCCGCGCTGACCCTTCTCGCGAAAGAGAGCTACGGCGAATTTTCGAAGATGAACGAGCAGACGGAAAAAATCGCTGAAGAAATCTGCGATGATCTCGAAATCGCCTTCCGCCTTGATCCGACACTCCCGCTTCCGCTCAAAGCGTACCGCCGCCTTGTTGAAGTGCTCGGGCGTGATGACAAACTGAGCGGTGCGATCGAAATGGAAAACGAAGCGCCTTCTTATCGCAGCCGTGAAGTGTATCACGTGTTTGAGGACGTTCGTTTGGTTGCGGCAGGAACAGCGGAGAGAAGCTACGATCCTGCAACACAGTCCGTATTTCTGACCTCCCCCTATACCGAAGCGCAGCAGTGGGCATGGCTCATTCAGGCATCCAAGCAGTCTTCGATTCTGCCCGACGCTTCTGAGGTCATGGAGCAGGAGCCTGTCGCCAGGGAAGATGGCAGTGTGCTCTGGATGGAAGAGTACCGTGAAGATGAAATCTTCTTTGTAGATGCGATCATTCGCGATGACGAGCGCTTTCTCTACATTCACGCGCTAGCGCACAGCGAACAGGAACGCGACTATCTCAAAACCTGCATTCGCGCTTCCGGCTTCTATACGCTGTAAAACGCGTAAGCAGACTTATGCGGAAAGCGCGGGATCTTAATAGATACGCTGCGCAAGCACTGTCTGCCTCAATGAACGTAAACAGTATTTGAAACAGAAAAAGATCTCGATGAAACTCCATTCAAGGATTCATCGAGATCTTTTGCGTTTGTAAATGGATGAAGTCGCAAGCGGGGAGGCTTACTTCCAGTAGCCGTAGTAGGTGTCGTAGAGATGACGGTTTGTTTCGTCACCGCCATCGACGTTGGAGCTGACAAACACAGGCGGCTGAACGCCGGTTTTGGCGATGTCTTCGATCACCTGGGTCATCATCGCGTCCATGATGAAAATGCCAAGGAAATCGCTGACCGGGCCGGTGGGCGTGTTGCAGCCTTCAACTTCGAGAATCGCGTCGCCCTTGGGCGCGTGGTTGTCGATCACGACATCCGCGAGCTCGAACAGACGCTTGCCGCTTGGAGCTCTGGAAGTTGTCGCCTTGGAGTGGGCAAGGGAAGTGAGCGCGATGACTTTTGCGCCTTTGTCGCGGGCAGCCTGCGCCATTTCGACAGGAACGGCATTGCGTCCGGAGTTGGAGATGATGACGATTGTGTCCTTTTCATCAAGCTTGTACAGCTCGATCAGTGACTGGGAATAGCCGGAAAGACGTTCGATGCCGGTGGATTTTGTCGGGAAATCGATAACCATCAGCTCCTGAGGCAGAATGGCTTTGATCAGCGCGAGACCGCCGGCGCGTCCGTACACTTCTTCGGCCATGATGTGGGAATGTCCCGAACCGAAGACATAAATGCGTCCGCCCTGCAGGCAGCTGTTGGTCAGAAGCTGCGCCGCGTCAAGAATATTCTGTTCTTCGTCTTCAAATGTCTTCGCCAGAAGCGCTGTCGCGTGCTGGTAGTATTTTGTAACTGCGTTCATAAATCAATTTAACCTGTCTGAACCCTGTATCGTTTTAGAAAACAATGAAAGGGGATTCAGTCTTTCTCTCGAAGACAGAATAGACCATTTTTGAGGATCGTGCAGGAAAACGAGCTGATTTTACGTCCTGATTGCTAGTCGATGGCGCGCAGAAGATAGAGGCGCGAGAGAAAATCGCCCTGCGAACGGTCGATGTTGTTTTCGCCGGCGGACGAATCGGTGATGATCAGACCGGCTTGGGCAAGTTCTTCGCCGGTCTGGGTGTAATCGAATGAAGAAATCGAATATTCCTGCTCGGGCAGAAGTCCCTGCAAAAACAGGCGGCGGTAGCGGCTGTTGACCTTCTGCAAAATGCGGTAATAGCCGACAAGCGCTGTTTTCTGATCTTCGCTGACCACCATCCAAGCTGTTTCGTTGCCGTCAAACGGCGAACGAAGACGGTAGAACGTGCCGAACTGAATCAGTTCGCGGTGTTCTTTCATAAAGGCGATTTGTTTGCGGACAATCTCTTTTTCCTTTTCGCTCATCTCGATCGGGTTGAGTTCATAGCCGAATGTGCCGAAGTAGGCGACATCCGCGCGGGTTTTGAGCGGTGTATAGCGATTGAGCTGATGATTGGGACAGGCGGAAACGTGAGAGCCCATGGACGAGATCGGGTAGACCATCGATGTACCGTACTGAATTTTCAGACGTTCGATCGCGTCGGTATCATCGCTGGTCCATGCCTGCGGGGCGTAGTACAGCATGCCCGGATCAAAACGAGCTCCACCCGATGCGCAGGATTCAAACAGAATGTGCGGGTAGCGCTCGATCAGACGCTCGTATAGACGGTACACACCGAGAATGAAGCGGTGGTATACCGTGCCCTGCTGAGAAGGATCAAGCGCGAGCGAGTACACTTCGGAAAGCGAGCGGTTCATATCCCATTTGACATAGGAGAGCGAAATTTTGTCGAACAGCGAGCGCAGCTGTTCATAGATCGCGTCCACGACCTGAGGATTGGAAAAGTCGAGAACATACTGGTTGCGTCCGGCAGACTGACGGCGTCCGGGCACCTGAAGCACCCATTCGGGATGCGCTTCGAAAAGATCCGAGTGACGCGAGATCATTTCGGGTTCGATCCACAGACCGAATTCCAGCCCCATATTGTTGATCTGCTCGGAAAGACCATCCAGCCCATGCGGCAGTTTCGAGCGGTCTTCCACCCAGTCGCCAAGCGAAGAAGTGTCGTCATTGCGTGCTTTAAACCAGCCATCATCAAGCACAAACAGATCGACACCAAGATCACGGGCTTCTTTGGCCATATGCAGGATTTCATCTTCACGCACATCGAAGTAGACGCCTTCCCATGAGTTGAGAAGAATCGGACGAGCCTGGTCGCGCCATACACCGCGCGCAAGGCGCTGCCGGAACAGAGAGTGGAACGCCTGAGACATGGCGTTGAGTCCGTTTTTCGTATAGACAAGAACTGCTTCGGGCGACTGAAACGATTCGCCCTGTTCAAGAGGCCATGAGAAGGTGGTCGGATTGATGCCGAGCTGCACGCGTGTCGTGTTGTAGGTGTCGACATCCGCGCTGGCGATGAAGTTGCCGGAGTAGACGAGCGAGAAACCGAACGCTTCACCGGTGTTTTCCGTTGTCCACGGCTTTTTCAGGCAGAGAAACGGATTGAAGTTGTGCGAAGAATGTCCGCGCAGCGAATAGATGCTCTGGCATCCGGTATGCAGGGGATGGACATCGATGTGACGCTCTCTGGCCCATGCGCCGGCAAGATCAAGCATTTCATAATGATCGTCCGGCAGATCGATCGAGGCGGACAGGAAGGTATCGAGAATCACCTGCTGATCGGAATCGTTGACAATGCGCGCGCTGCGGCATAAGACAGGACGGTTTTCGTAAATGGTATAAAGCAGTTCAAGACGAACGTGCAGAAGCGCGTCTTCAAGCACGAGCACTAGCGTCTGCGCTTCCTCTTCGCCTTCCACATAGCAGGCGGGCAGATTTTCTAAAGCCGGCTTGCCTTTTGTGATGGAATGCGATGTATACAGAAATTCGGTAATGACAGATCCGTTGGCCTGGCGCAGGCAAAGCGCGCCCGGACGCATATCGCCGGAAAGCGCCGACGGAAATTCGCTGCGTATATGTTCAAGGGAGAGAGAAGAGTTTTCCGTGCGTGTCACCGACATCGGACGGTGGATGCTCTCCATTAAATAGTCATAGTTATCGCGAAGGGGCAGGCGGGCGCCATAGTAAAGATGGCTTGGCATGCCTTCGGGCAGAATCTTGATGATGTAGCTGACAGAGTCGTTATACAGATGAAACGTTTTTGAGTCGCTGATGAATTGAATCGGCATAGTTCCTCCATTCACTGTATTTACAGTGATCACTAAGGCTGGATGATGCATGCGCATTTCAGATCTGCCTGATCAATCATTGACGCATGTGTTCCAGCCGCTTCTATTGAATCGTTGCGGCTTTTCGATTTCAATTTTCTTTCCATCGCCTGCAACATCAGGCAATATCCATTCAACATGGAGACATATGTTTTTCCTTCGCCGGCTTGAATAATAAGAGTGTCTTCAATCCGCGGAAAAAAAACGAAGCCGACGGGCTTCAAACAGACAATCCAGAAAAAGTTAAGCTCTTCGCAAAAGCCGCTTCGATTCATTGGACGAAGGATCATGCGGCATGAGTGAAGAAACAGGAGAAGGAAAAACCATGACAAAACAGGAAAGATATCAAAAGATATCCGAAGAAATCACCGAAGCTGTCGGCGGCATGGACAACATTGCCGGCTCGGCGCACTGTGCAACCCGACTGCGCATCATTCTTAAAGACAATGAAAAGGCGGATATGGAGCGTCTTGACAACATCGATCTGTGCAAAGGCACATTTGTTGCCGGCGACCAGCTCCAGATGATTTTCGGCGCGGGTCTTGTCAATGACGTATATGACGTATTCTCGAAATATACGCATACCGAAAATATGTCCCTGACTGATATCAAGGACGCCACCGCAAAACGCAAAAATCCTCTGCAGATCGCGATCAAATCGCTTTCCGATGTCTTTATCGACATCATGCCCGGCATCCTGGCAGCCGCTCTGCTTTTAGGTCTGACCGGGGTGCTCAACAATCTTGAATTTGTACAGAACAACGCGACACTTTACGCAATCAACCGTCTGGTGACAATCGCCTCCGCCGGTATCTTCGATGTACTGCCGCTGGCAGTCGCCTACTCGGCGGTTAAACGCTATGGCGGAAAACCCATTCTCGGTATCGTCATGGGTGCCATCATGCTCTCGGGCAACCTTGCCAATGCCTACTCGGCAGCGCAGGGCGCTGTGGATCCCGAAGTGCTTCATCTGTTCGGTCTGCCCATTGAACTGGTCGGCTTCCAGGGCGGCATCATCATCGCGCTGATGATCGGCTGGGTTACCGCCAAACTCGACAAGTTCTTTGATTCCAAAATCCCCGATGCGGTAAAACTTCTGCTTTCCCCAATGCTTACCGTACTTGTTTCCACACTGCTTCTGTTTACGATTATCGGCCCTGCCGGACGCACACTGTCTACATGGATTACCGACGGTCTTGTCTGGACGACCACCAACCTTGGCGCATTCGGTTTTGCCCTTTTCGCTGGTGTCCAGCAGATTATCGTTATTACCGGTCTTCACCACATCTTCGGCGCCATCGAAGCTTCTCTGATCGCTTCGACCGGCACCAACTTCC
>CAOKFJ010000137.1 GCA_948467695.1 uncultured Allobaculum sp.
TGCTTAAACGGGAAGACAACGCATGTATCCAGAAGCGCGCCTTCGCTCGACAGTACGGCGAGTTTGCATCCGTTGACATAGCCCGGATCCCAGGCGAGCATGACCTGTCCTTTAAGCGGGCGGGCCATGAGCAGATGCTCAAGGTTGGAGGCAAATCCGGCGATCGCTTTTTCGTGCGCTTTCGTGCGCAGATCGGCACGGATTTCACGTTTGACAGACGGCAGGATCAGGCGGATGAGCGCGTCATGGATGACGGTTTTCAGCCACTCCATACCGAGCGGTTTGCGAAAGAGCTTGCGGCTGATCAGCAGTTCAAGACGATCATTGTCGCTTGTGATGGAGACCGCCAGCACTTTTTCCTTTTCGGCGCGATCGAGCGCGAGCGTGCGGTGCGGAGGCATGGATTTGAGCGGGTTGGAGAATTCGTAGTATGTCTGGTAGATCCCCTGCGCGTCTTCAGCATCTTTTTTCAGCGTGCTGGTGATCGATTCGTTTTCTTCGATTTCCTTGCGGATAAGCGAACGGATTTCCGGCATGTTGGCGATGCGTTCGGCAAGAATATAGCCTGCCTGCTCGAGTGTTTCTTCATCGAGAGAAGCAGGATCGGCAGTCTGGTTCCAGAGTTTGTCCGCAATTTCGCCATAACCGGCTTCAATCGCGGCAGACGCTTTTGTTTTGCGCTTTTCTTTGTAGGGGCGGTAGATTTCTTCGAGCTCTGCCTGCGTTTTGGCGTTTTCGACGGCACGGTTCAGATCGTCAGTGAGAACGCCTTTTTCTTTCATCGCCGCAAGAACGGTTTCCTTGCGCGCGTTGAGTGTGGTTTGATATTTCCAGTTCTGTTCGATCGCACGAAGCTGATCTTCATCCAGATTGCCTGTCTGATCTTTACGGTAGCGAGCGATAAACGGGATCGTTCCGCCTTCCTCCATCAGATCGAGGGCGCTCTGAATCTATTTAGGCGACAGCTGCAGCATGGCAGCCAGCAAGTTTACTGTATTGGTCATTCCTTCAGTGTAAACGCTCGAAAATGAGAATGCAAAACAGGGAACATGGATCAGCGAGGACAGAAAGTGATGATGTCTTCAGGGGCGATGCAGCGTCAGAACAGAAAATGCTATGTATTTTACGGAACAGGGAGAATGAATATGAACAGCAGCGAACATATTGAAAAGAACGCATGCCTGGATGCGCGAGATCCGAATGCGGTTGTTGAACAGATAAGAACAATTCTTTTTGAGAAGAGAGATGAAAAGCGTGCCGCATTCAGTGCGGCTCTTTCACCGATGCTCGACGCATCGCGATTTCTTGGCGTGACTTCGCCTGAGATCAAAGCAATCGTCAAAGGGATGAGTAAGGATGAAAAAGAGATCTTTCTTCGCTGCGCTCCGCATGACTACATGGAAGAGGATCTGATTCATATTCATATACTCAACGAGATGCGTGATATTGGACGTGTTCGCCAAGAAGTCGAATCGTTTCTTCCGTATATGAACGCATGGTCGCTGACTGATTCGCTGACACTGCCGAGAATCAGGGACGACGAAATTCTCTCTTTTGCCCAGGAATTTCTTGAACACGAAAATGAATACGCCGTGCGCCTGGGGATTTTGTGGATTATGAAACGCGCATTCAAACCGGCACGAACAGACAGCGGCGAATGGCTGGATCTGGCGTTAATGGCTCGTCGCGATCAGGAAACCAAGCAGCTTGTCGACGTCAAAGGCTGGATGCTTTGCGAAGCGGCAATAAAAATTCCCCATGTGGCTGTTGCGCGCTTGAGAGACGATACACTGCCGGATGCCGTACGCCTTCGCGCCATTTCCAAATGCATGGACAGCCGGCGTATTGTGGAACCGCTTCGAAGCGAGCTCAAAGACATTCGAGCAATCATTAAAACCGCGAAATAACGTGTATTCTTTTATACTTGAGTCATACCATTTCACAAAAGATGACTGACGACATGGCTTCATCATGTCATCAGTTCTCTGGCAGATGGAGAGGAGAATTGTCATGAATCAAAACTACCCTCATACACCCCATGAACCGGTGCTGTTCTATTCGGATAGCGGATCAAAAAACAAGATCGCGATGCATTATGTCGTTAATGTTTTCTGGATTGTTCTTGCGGTGATCCTTCTTCTTTCAGGCGGAATCATACAGCCGATCCTTCGCCATCTCGTGACGATTATCTATCTGATCGCAGGTCCGGGATACGCTTCCTATTATTTTGCGCATGGACTGTTACCTGCTTTGATTTCGGAAGTTTTCCTGTTTATCTGGGCGTTTATCTGGCTGTCCATTCGTCTGTTCATGCTTGCGGCGGGCATCTACTGTCTCGTGCGCAATATCCAGAAAAGCCGCGAGATGCTTGTGATCATGCCGAAAATGATTTCCGGAACGGATGAAAAAGGACATGCGTTTACCATTCCGGTATCGCAGATTCGTGATGTCAGCGTCATCACAAACAAGTGGATGGTCCAGATCAATCCGGCCAACGCGGACACGCTTTGTATAGAAACCATCAGCGGAACGCTTAAACTGACCGGCATCCGCCTGGCGCGCCGCGCTGCGTCTCTGATTTATCAGCTTACGCATTCGCCTGAAAAAGCCGATTTCACGAATGCCCCTCAAACGCCAAATGTGCACAGCACAAACAGCACGTCTGCTTCAGGCATGCCCGATCTGCCTGTCGAAGCGCAGGTTCAAAGCGCTACGGTTCGACATGAAGCGGCTATGCCTTCATGGCCGGATATTCCTGCAGCCCCGGAAGACTATCGTCGGAATGCATTTGCCGGCACACAGTCGGGTAAGCCGATTGCGCCAATCCCACCTGTTCCTGGCAATAGCCGAGATGCTGAAAAGATGAAAAACAGCCAGAATCCTGCATCCGGTGCAATTCAGCGTCCAGAGAATGCCGGTAAGGATGAACAACCTGTTCTGCAGCGAAAAGCTTTCCGCTTTCCGCAGCTCGAACCGGAATCTTTACATCCGTCCGAATTTTCAGCAAACGAGTCGGTGATCGAGGAGCGTTTCGATTTTGAAGAAGATCATGACGAAACTGTACCGCTCGCAAAGAAAAATGACACGGACAAGCTGATCGAAAAAGACGAACCATGTGAAGTGTCTGCTTTGCAGACTTCAATTCCTGAGGACAATGCCGTCTGCGAGGCACTCTCGATTGAAGTTCTGGACACTTCTGAAGAAGCAGATAACACACCTGCCACAGTGGATGAATCTGCAGTTATCGAGCTTGAAGAATTTGACGACTCCTCGGAAGAAACCGTGCCGCTTGCCAATTCTGCAGAGAATGCCTCAGATCAGGACTGAATCTGACAGAAAACTTTCGGATCGAGTGCTTCTTTGCCAGGCTTTCCCCAATCAGCGATTTATAAGAAATTCCATATCCCATATGCACCAGTCATCGTGAATGTCTCGCGAAAACTGGTGCTTTTTTGATCTTGCAGGGAACGCTCCTCCATTGGCGGCTCCTGCAGGACTTCATGCATGGCGGCATGAATCGGCATGGCGCAGTCTGCCTGAAGCGGTGCTTTTTGCAAAGCATTCAGGTACTGTTCTTATCTATATATATTTGCGCTGCGAATGATCAGAAAAGCAGGGGATTGGAACATAAAAATATTTCCGATGTATTGCGGGTTGGCTTTTTGACACGCGGGCGCAAACGGTTTTATAATCAGGACAATGATGTTGAAAAGGACATGACCTTCCGGATTTGGATCCAGAAAGAAGAGCGGCTGATGAGAGCTCTTTGAAGAACCGGTCTGGTTACTCCCTTGGAATCGCCCCTGAAAAGGTGTGCCGTCCGTCCGCGTTAAGGCGTTGAGAGCTGACTGTCTTTCATCCGGTTAACCATTTGCCGCAAGCTTTCTCTGGTTCTGTATATCGCGCATATCCCCCTGTATCGGTATGTCGGCATATACGATCAGGAGCTGCGAAAAGAACTGCCCGGATGTCCCCTTTATACTGCAGACAGTCTGAACTAAGGTGGTACCGCGTACGGCAGGCGTCCTTATGGATGACTGCCGTTTTTATATGTCGGTACTGCATGCATTCAACGATGCATTCATTTCCGATTCAACAACGTTCAGAAAGGAAAACATTATGGAACTCGTAAACATTCTCGAAGATGAACATCTGTCGACTTTGAACCATTCCGCTGCCCATCTGCTCGCGCAGGCTGTCAAGCATCTGTATCCCCAGGCTAAATTCTGGGTTGGACCCGTTATTTCCGACGGTTTCTACTACGACATGGATCTTGGCGATGTCAATTTGACTGATGACGACCTCGTTAAAATCGAAAAAGAAATGAAAAAGATCGCCAAAGACGGCAAACGCATTGTTCGCCGTGAAGTTTCCAAGGAAGAAGCTATGGAAATGTTCGCAGACGATCTGTACAAAGAAGACCTGATTTCCGGTCTTGAAGACGGAAATATCACTGTCTACTCCCAGGGCGACTTTACCGACCTGTGCCGCGGACCTCATGTTGAATCCGTAAAACAGCTCAAAAACGTAAAACTGCTCAAACATTCCGGTGCTTACTGGAAAGGCGATAAAGACAATAAGATGCTTCAGCGTGTCTACGGTATCGCTTTCGACACCAAAGAACAGCTCGATGAATATCTTGAAGCTCTTGAAGAAGCAAAAAAACGCGACCATAAAAAACTCGGACGCGAAATGAACCTCTTCACTGTTTCCGAATATGCTCCTGGCATGCCGATCTTCCTGGCTGATGGAATGATTCTGCGCAACACTCTGAAAAGCTACTGGTACGACATTCATGCCAAACACGGCTACCAGTTCATCAAAACCCCGATCATGATGTCCCGCGAACTGTGGGAGCGTTCCGGTCACTGGGATCACTACAAAAACAACATGTACACCACAAAAGTGGATGAACGCGACTTTGCCATCAAACCGATGAACTGCCCGGGCGCTCTGCTTGTGTACAACAATGATCTGCACTCCTACAAAGACCTGCCCCTTCGCATCGGCGAACTTGGTCAGGTTCACCGTCACGAAGCTTCCGGCGCGCTGAACGGTCTGTTCCGTGTACGCACCTTCACACAGGACGATGCGCATATCTTCGTCACTCCCGATCAGATTGAATCCGAAGTTAAAGGCGTTCTTGAACTGATTGATGAAATCTACGGCGTATTCGGTCTGCCCTACACAATCGAACTGTCCACACGTCCGGAAAAAGACTACATCGGCACCATCGAAATCTGGGAAAAATCCGAAAAAGCCCTTGCCGACGCATGCATCCATGCCGGAAAAGACTATGTGGTCAATCCTGGAGACGGCGCCTTCTACGGCCCGAAACTGGATATCCATATCAAAGATTCCCTCGGCCGCGACTGGCAGTGCGGCACAATCCAGCTCGATATGAACCTGCCTGAACGCTTCGAATGCACATATGTTGATGCAGACGGATCGAGAAAAACACCGCTCATGCTGCACCGTGTAATCTACGGATCCATCGAACGCTTCATCGGTATCCTGATCGAGCACTTCGGCGGACATTTCCCGCTGTGGCTTGCTCCCCGTCAGTTCGTTGTTATCCCTGTACACCAGGAAAAACACCGCGAATATGCACAGACAGTTGCTGACGAACTCGAAAAA
>CAOKFJ010000138.1 GCA_948467695.1 uncultured Allobaculum sp.
TATTATAGGGAAAGCCGTTCATATCCCGATGCATTCGCCCAATTTGACACATCAGCCAGCTTCTTTGAAGTAAAAAAATGCATTCCGTACGTATTTAATACATATGGAATGCACAAAGATGAACAAAAAATTTATTTTTAGCTCCCGCTAAAGAAGCTTTCCAATACCGCTCTCTACAGCGCAAACAGTCCCGCAATCCAAGCGGACGCCGCCGCGACGCAGGCGACCTGAAGCAGACTCCCTCTAAACCAGGCGCAGACAATCGCCGCAAGCACCCCGATCGAGCAGACCGTCACTGACAAGTCCGCGGAGAACACGCCGGGAAACGTCATCGCCGAAAGAACGGCGTAAGGCACATAGTAGAGAAACGATTTAAAGAAACGGGAATGAATCGGCTTGGAGAAAAACACCATCGGAATCATGCGGATGACGTAGGTCACCAGCGCCATAATGGCGATCCCTGTAAAGATATGCGCTGTACTCATGCGTCCTCCTCATCCTTTCTCGGAAACAGCCAGGCGCACACGCCAGCCGCAATTACCGTCACAATAACGATCACATACCCGCTCGACAGATTCTTCAGTCCGGGCATATACGAAAACAGACAGCTCAGCGCAATCGACAGCAGCACGCAGATCATAACCGACTTCTCGTTTCGGACTGCCGGAACAAAAATCGCGATAAACATGCCGTACATCGCCAGACCCAGCGCATTGACAAGATCGGGAGGAAGAATGCTGCTGGCAGCAGCACCGGTCAGGGTGCCGGCTGTCCAGCCGATAATCGGCGGAACCATCAATCCCAGAAACCAGGGGAAACGCAGATTTCCTTTTTCACCGACAGCGACGGCGTAAATTTCATCCGTAATTCCAAAAGACATGATCAGCCGCTTTGCCAGAGGGATCTTTCCTCCGGTCTTCTGCGCCAGAGAAATCGACATCAGAAAATAGCGCGCATTGATGATCAGCTGTGTCAGAATCAGCTCGATAAAACTTGCGCCTGTACAGATCAGCGTCGTTCCGGCAAACTGTCCGGCACTCGTTAAGTTGGTCAGCGATGTTATGGTCGCTTCAAAGACTGTCATGCCCTGAATGATCGCTGCCATTCCATACGCCGCGCTGACCGCAAAGTAGCCAAGCGCAATCGGAATCGACGCTTTCATTCCCTCGACAAACAGATTTCGTGAAGTATTTGAAGAGTTCATGAAACTGAGTATAGCACTCGCGCAAGTCTCATGACTTTGTCCGTAAAACAGATGGGAAAAATAATCATGAATGAGGTTTCCGCCGGCATTAAACCGTGCAGGTCCTGCAGCGCCTCTTCACCTGCATCAATTCTGGATAACCGAAACAAAGCCGCCCGCAATCAGAACGGTCGGCCTTGTTTCGTGCTTTGGATGTTTTTTCATGCATTGCTGTGGGTGCACACAGTTTTACAATACGTGTCAATCAGATAATCGTTTCATGGACACGGTCAAGTTCTTCAAGAAGGCGGTCAGCCTGCCGGCTGCCCTGTTTTCGTGCCTGCTCAAACCAGTAGCGGGCAATTCGTACGTCTTTTCTGAACCAGGTTCCCTGCAGACTGCCTTTTCCCAGAACAATCTGCGCATCGCGATTGCCGCCTCTAGCGGCGCTGATCAGATAATCGAGTCCCTGTTCAAGATCAATTACGTCATGCGGCATGCCTTTGATGTTGCCAAGATAATACTGCCCGAGAACATTCATCGCATCGGTGTTGTCGTTCTCTGCAGCCAGTTTAAGCATCGGAAGCGCATCGGAAACTTTTCCCGATGCAAGCGATGCGACGCCTTCGATAAAAATCGCTTTAGGTTCATCGCAGTCCAGTGCAAGATCAAGCCATTTTCTGGCGGTCAGTTTATCCGGAGTATTGTTGCAGTACTCCGTGTACAGGGCAAGACAGGCCTTACCATCGCCTGTGAGCGCCTGCGCTTCAAGCTGCCTAAGTTGTGCCATTTTCATATGTCTGCCCTCCTTCACTCCCATACTACCCCATCTTCTTCCATCCTGTACTTCTCACTGCCTGTGTTTTGTCATTTTGGTATGACCAAAATCCCGAGGCATGAACTATAGGAAGTGCGACGAGTCTTTCTATATATATTTTATCCTGTTTGTACATTTTTTATGCAGTGCATTTTCAGGAAAGCACATTGGCGAGAGTCAAATTTGCGGATTTTTTTAAAGTTCTTCTACAATAGGGGGCATAGGAGGATTTTCCCAATGCTGACAATTACAACTCCTGCTGCAGAACTCCTGAAGCAGATTATGAAAGAAAACGGCGCTGACGGTCTGATCGCTTCTCTTCAGCAGACCTGCTGCAGCGCTGCACCTGTTTTCCAGATGGTGCGTTTTGAAGAAGGCGACGAGCCTGTCGAAGTAAACGGTATTTCCGTTCTGATCGAAGACGAAGCCAAACCGTACTGCGAAGAAGCCATTATCGATCTTGACGATGGCGAACTCATGGTATTCATGCCCAGTCACGGCGGATGCGGATGCCATCATGACCACGATCACGAAGGTGGATGCTGCCACGGCGAAGGTCATCATCATGACCACGAAGGCGGATGCTGCCATGGTGAAGGACATCATCACGACCACGAAGGCGGATGCTGCCATGGCGAAGGTCACGATCATGACCACGAAGGCTGCTGCCATGGCGAAGGTCATCACCATGATGGCGGATGCTGCCACTAAATCCGGCATCTGATTCAAAATAAATTCACATAGACAAAAGCCAGCGTGCAGGCGGTAAGCCTTTATGCACGCTGGCTTTCTTCATTTTCGTTTTCCGTATTCCTATTTGATTTTCAGAACAGCTTTGAAGACATCGCCCTCGGGTTTGAAACCTGTAGAGGATGTCATTTCCTCTGTCAGATCTTTCGCGTAGACAACGGGGAGTCTGCGGCGTTTGGCTTCCTCAAGCAGACGTTCGAGGATTTCCTTTTCATAGCCTTTTCCTTTAAGTTCTTCTTCGCACCAGAAGTTGCAGAGATAACCCACGCGGCCATCCGGCAGTTCAGGTGTGGGAGGCGTGAATACCCACGCAATCGCGCCGGTAGCGACAATTTTGTTTTTCCACCAGGCGAAAATCTGATGGAGCGCGCCGTTTCTCATCTGCGCCGCAAAGTAGCGGTCAAGTTCGAAATCGAGACTGTCATCTTCGATACCAAGTTCTTTCTTGCGCAGAGCGACCATTGTTTCCACATCGCGGCGAACGGCTCTGCGGTAAACGATCTTGGGCACTTCTTCAAAAGCGATTTCGTTGGCTTTGCACCAGTCTTTCGCAAATTCCATGTAGCGGTCGTCTTCATATTCGTACCACTCGTTGAGCAGTCCATAGTTTCCAAGCGCATTGCGGAAACGTTTGAAGATGCCTTTGCCGCCGGAAAGCGCAGTGCTCAGCGCATCTTTGGCCTGCCCATCAGGCAGAGTCCAGCTGAATTCGCGCATCATGCGAATATCCCCTGCATCACGTGCGGTCGGGATCAGAATGAGCGAATCGTATTCCTTATCCAGTTCATCGTCGATTTACATCAGTTCGCGTGTCGGCAGCGAGTCGTCACGCATAATGATTTCTCCTGAGCGGGTGTTGAGGTAATACTCAACCGAATTGCTTCCGCCCTGAATCGCATCGACAATATCATCGAGATCAATGACCATAAAAATCCTCCTGTAAACGAAATCCGTTTCAATCATTATACCAACCGGATACATAGAAACGGAATTACACAAAAATATCCGGTAATTCATATTTCCCTACCGAAGGTGTTTTCTTCTTTCCGTATTCTGATTCTCCATAGTCAATATTTCGCATCGAACTCTTTCAATAATTATTTCGGAACTATTTTTGCATTTTCTGATTAACTTATAGTCCGCAGATTGAATTGGAACTATGATAAAAAAACAAGAAAGTTTCAAAAGATTAAGAAAGGAGATCGATTTATGAAACATTCCAAGTTCATGTCTTTTCTGTTATGCGGAATGCTCATCATCCCACAGACACCAGTCTATGCCAGCGAGTTCGATGAAACGCCGGTTCTGATCAGCGACGATCAGGAGGAATCAGCAGACCAAAGCGATACAGAACAGACATTTGCTGATGAAGACGAATCAGCGCAAACCGAAGAATCGTTTGCGGATGATTTCATCGATGAAAGCGCGCATCTTTGGCCTGCCCATCAGGCAGAGTCCAGCTGAATTCGCGCATCATGCGAATATCACCTGTATCAGTTGCTTGCGGAATACAGCCAGGGCTCATCCTCCCCTTCCGGCTACATTGTGCGCGATGTAAACATGACAACCGGAAATCTCAACCGTTCGGAAATCCGTCTTTCCAAAGACGTCAAAGCACCCAATCATGTATGTCCCGGCCCCGGAAACAGTCTCATTCTCTGCGCCGCCTCCACACTGTATCTGGTGAACGGACAAGGTGTTGTGATCGATACGCAGCAGGCGGATCGCTACACAACCTTCGCTTCGCTTGGCGGCTACGATGCTAAAAGCCAGGTGCTTCTATTCAAAGCATTGTCCTTCCATGGTACCTTCCTGATTAACGATTTTGGTGTCGCAAAGGTAAGCGCGAAAGGATTCGAGAGATACGCTGAAACGGTCGAAGCGGCCAATTCCAGCGACATGCCGAACGTAAGTTCTATGGATCACTTTTCTCCCCGCAAAAACTCCATGATCGCCGGTGACAAGTTCTTCATGGTCGATCCGGTATACGATACCTATTTCAGTTTCTCGCCTAGCGACGTGATTTTCCCAAACGATCCAAACGAGTATGCTAAAATCCGCAACTTGCGCTCCTACAGTCTGGAACTCCCGAATATCGATGCCGACTACTCGTATAATGCGCCAGCTGACGCCACATGGTTTCAGTACAACCCTTCCACAAAGACTGTCTTCTGCCTGCGCAGCAAGCATTCAATCTCGGAAATCGATGTGAACAAGGGCAAAACGCTGGGCACATATGAGATCGGAAACGCAGGATCGATCGCAGTCGCCAGAGACGGTGTGTATGTATTAGGTCCGGAAAAGAACGATCCGAAGCTCCGACTGATCACTCTCCCCTCCAGACAGTTCAGTCTGCCTGAAACAGCCGTATCGCTTAAAATCGGTGAAACGTATCAGATCAAACCGCAGTGCAAATGGAGCCTGAACTACAGCTATGCTTCTTCTTCTCCACAGACGGCAACTGCTTCTTCAACCGGAAAAATCAGAGCGCTCAACCCCGGAAATGCGACGATTACCGTAACCGCTCCGGATGGTTCTTCAAAGACACTGCAGGTGACGGTAACAGGATCTCCACAGAAAGCTCCTGCTCCCTATAATATCCCTCTTGAAGGAAAAGGTGCTCATACCGAGTCCCTGCCTTTCCTTCCCACTTTCGGAAGCTGCCGCCAAGAATTCCTTTATCCCAACGGTTCGGGCAGCGTCCGTGTCGAAACGCAGTATTCTCCTTCCATCAAAGTATTTGCGTACGATTCTCAGAACAAGCTGACATTCCAAAAAGAGATTGCCCTGAAACTGCCTCTTTTCGGCACCTTCTATGCAGGAGAAAAATACAATTACGTTGTATCCGGAGACGCAAATCTTAACGAA
>CAOKFJ010000139.1 GCA_948467695.1 uncultured Allobaculum sp.
CATCCTTCGATCAGAAGATTTGGATAACGCGAAGTAATGGTGTCGAGAATGCGGTACAGACCGAGAATGTAGCCATGACTTGTCATCGATTTGGAAAGATCTGTGAGCGGACGGTTCATATCCCATTTGATGTAGTCGATTTTTCCCGAGAGAAGATAGCTATCGAGCATATTGATCACATGATCCTGCACTTCCGGTTTCGAAAGGTCGAGCAGATATTCATGACGGCCTTCAACCGGCTGAATATGCGGGCGGGAAAGAATCCAGTTCGGGTGGGCGGCGTACAGATCGCTGTTAGCGGAAACGGCTTCCGGTTCAAACCAGAGACCGAATTTCAGGCCTGCTCCATGGACGAGAGCGGCAGCCCCATCGATTCCTTCAGGCAGTTTTTCCAGGTTTGTTGTCCAGTCACCGATGCCGCTGCGCGAATTGTTTTCTTTTCTGAACCAGCCATCATCGAGAACCAGCAGTTCCATTCCGGCTTCCTTGGCTTCTGCACACAGCGCTTCAATGTTATCCATCGTTGTGTCGTAGTAGAAGCTTTCCCATGTGTTGATCAGAATCGGCGAGTCATGATGCGGCATGAGATGCTCTTCGAGCAGGTGGTGAAAGTTGATCGCCATGGCGTTCAGTCCGCCTTCTGTGCATGAAAGAAGCGCCTGCGGCGTGTCGAAGGTTTCATTGGGAGCCAGTGTCCAGTCAAAAAGATCGGGATGAATCCCGGCGCTCAGGCGAAGCTGGTGATACGAATCAAGCTCGACGTCTTCCAGATGGCTTCCTGAATAGATCAGTTCCAGTCCATAGACCAGACCGGTATTCCACGAAGCGTTCTCTTCAAGCAAAGCCATGAAGGGCGGATGCGTGGAGGAAGAGGAACCTTTTCGGCTTTCAAAAACTGTTCGTCCGATGGAAGGGGTGGTGTACTGGATCTGTCCTTCCTGGATGTGATTGCCTGTCAGTGTAAGAATTTTTCGCTCGGCTGGATCGAGATCGAGAGACAGAGAAGCGAATTTGCGGATTTTCAGAGTATGATCGCAAAGGTTTGTCAGACGGTTGTAGCGGATGATGCCCGCAAAATCGCTGAACATGATGTAGTGCAGTTCGAGTCGTGCGATATGCGTGCTGTCTTCCAGAGTGAGAATCAGCTCGGCGCCTGCGCCATGAACAGAGGGCATGCCGTTTACACGGCTGATGTGATCTTCGATCTGCCAGTTGACGAGATGGAAATCGAAATAGTCCTGCCCGGTCTGCGTATCGAACAGGCTGATCGCGTCCGTGCGGAAATCGCCATGTCCAAACTGCGGAAAAGCGAAGGGCAGTTCATCGAAAGGACGCTCGAAACCGTCATGTTCGGTCGCGTAGGAACGCTTGTAGGTGGCGCCGGCTTCAAAGGCTGTAGCTTCGGGAAGAGCGGGTCCAAAGTACGTCTGCAGAAGTTCGCCGTTGAGCTCTTCGATGACACACGAAACCATGTCATTGTGAAGATGGAATGTTTGATTGGTACGGGTGATTGTTGGCATATGGATACACAGAAGGAGAATCCGCATGGATTCTCCTTTCCTTTCTTTGAGTGGTGAATGAGTAAGTACGATTATGACGCATTGCCTGAATGCGATCTTGTGAAGAGAGATTCCTGTGGTTTCATACTGAGCGAATCCCTGGCGGATGACAAGATGAAACGAAAGGATTGAAACGCTTTACGCGAAGCTGAGCGCTGCAGGCGCCTGTCCGGAATGGCCGCCAGTCAGGATCAGCATGACGGTCGGATCATAGCCGGCTTCACGAATGGCGTTGTGATCGAATTCGATCAGTGTTTCGCCTTTGCGAACAAGTTTGCCGACTTCGGTTTTGAGATTGAAGTGCTGTCCGTTGAGATTGACTGTATCGATACCGATATGAATGAGGTATTCGTGACCATTGGCTGCGCGAAGACCAATCGCATGAGCGGTTGGGAAAGTCATGACCACTTCAGCGTCGCAGGGAGCAACGAGCTTTCCTTCGCTTGGAACCACGGCAACGCCAGGTCCCATTGCGCCGGAGGCGAATACGGGATCGTTCACTTTGGAGAGTTCAACAACAGTGCCGGCAACCGGCTGGCTAAGAGAAGCGGAGAATGCGGGGGCTGCTACGGGTGCGGAAATGGAGGTAGATGCAGGAGCGGAAGCTTTTTCTTTGTCGGAAGCTTTTTTGGTTTCAGGAACGCCGAACATCCATGTCAGTCCAAATGTACATGGGGAGGTAGGAGTTGAGGTAGAGCAGGATGCCGGGAATGCCGGTAACTGCCATGCCGGTTGCTTTCAGACCGCAGATGGAAGCGATGAAGCCGCCGACACCGCCGCCGATCAGAGCCATGACATAAGGTTTAACGAAGCGAAGGTTGACACCGAATACTGCAGGTTCGGTAATGCCGAGTGCTGCGGAAAGTGCGGAAGGATATGCAATCTGTTTGATCTTTTTGTCTTTGGATTTGACGCCGACAGCGAGGACGGAACCAGCCTGAGCCATGTTGCCGCAGGAGCCGATCGGGTTGAGAAGGTTCCAGCCGGTATTGCCAAGCATGGAGATTTCGAGGAAGTTGAGGATGTGGTGAACACCGAAGATGCCAAGCAGCTGTCCAAGCGAACCGTAGATCAGACCGCCAAGACCAAAGGGCAGATGAAGTACCCATTCAACCGCAACCAGAACAACGTTTTCAATGCGTGCATGATCGGACCAACGATAAACAGAGCGACGGAAACGCCAACGAGCAGTGTCATGAACGGTGTAACGATCAAATCGATGGAATCCGGTACATGTTTGCGAAGGAATTTTTCAAATTTCGCGCCGACGATACCGGTAACGAATGCGGGAAGAACGGATCCCTGATAGCCGCTGACATTCAGGAAACCAAAGAAGCTCAGCGCCTGAGCAGCGCCGGATCCGACGTCGTAAGCGGAAGGAAGGCTGGGGGAAACGAGCATCAGACCAAGGACGATACCAATAACAGGGGAACCGCCGAAGGTTTTAAATGTGGACCAGCATACAAGTGCGGGCAGGAAAGCGAAAGCTGTATCCGTAAGAATCTGTGTGAAGAGCAGGAAGTTTGCGGGAATGCTTTCCGGCGTCAGACCGAAGATGCCGAGAATTGCAGGCTGTGTGAGCAGGCCTCGAAGACCCATGAAAAGACCGGTGGCAACAAGTACAGGGATGATCGGCACGAATACATCGGCGAACATGCGGATCGCACGCTGGAACCAGTTGCCGTATTCCTGTTTTTCACCGGCAGCATCCTCTTTTTTCGAAGACGCGTCGGTGATGCCGGAGATGGATACGACTTCGTCGTAGATGCGGTTGACCAGCCCGGTACCAAGAATGATCTGGTACTGTCCGGAGTTGAAGAATGAACCTTTTACTCGATCGAGATTCTCGATGGCATCGGTATCGATTTTCTCTTTGTCTTTGACGATCAGTCTTAGACGTGTGGCGCAGTGAGCAACGGACTCGATGTTGCTTCGGGTACCGGCAAGCGCAATGATTTGTGTGGCAAGTTCCTTGTCAGTCATGTGATTTCCTTTCTTATGCATATTCATGCGGTTGAGATGGTAAAGCAGCAGTGTGATGAGCAGTGTTATGATTCATGACCGATTCGCTGATAGCGTCGGTATGGATCAGTTTGTAAGCATCGCGCAGGCGGAAGAGGTCTGCGCTTTTCAGGTTATCTCGTCCGGTAACCTGAATTCGGCTATGTGCGGATTGGGGAAGAATCCTTGCGGAGAAAACATGTTCTCCATGATTGATAAAAATTTCGATGCTCGAAGTGTCCATGAAAATCTCAAGATGGTCCAGACGTTCTATGCAGATTGATCGGGTTTCCATTTTTCCGGTAACCCAGTCGAGGCGCTGCAGTTCAAAGCGTTGTTCGTCGGGAAGCCAGCGTATGAGTGCTTCGCGCTCATTGAAAATCATTTCGAAGTCTTTCGATGAGTCTGAAACAACGTCCATATGCCATGTTCGCGTATTGAGCATTTGATCGGTATCAATCGAGAGCGGGACAGTTTCGAATGCTTCAGCTAACTCTCTGGCAGGTTTTTGCAGAAGCTTTCCATCTTCTGCATCCATCTCGCGAGGGAGCGTGAGGCAGTGAATGGAAGAAGATCGTGATGCAAGCATTTGTTCCTGCTCGTCGCCAAGCCGGTTCATCCATGCCATAAGCAGATGGCGGCCATCAGGTGCAAGCAGACTTTGTGCAGCGAAACAGTCGAATCCGTCATCGAGATATTTCCAGCCGTCATCAAGATCGGTTGTCGTCCAGCCGGCGGGAAGAATCTTATAGACGCAGATGCTTTCGAGGCATTCATCAGTGAGCGGGTCGCGATTCTGCAGGCAGTATATGAGGATGTCGTAATCGCCCCGGTGCAGAACATCCGGACATTCAATCATGCTCGCGTTTTTTGAAGATCCGACGATTTCGCCTGTACTCCAGCGTTTTCCATCCTCTGAAGTGAACCGGACAATATTGCCGTGAAGATCCAGCGTCTGAGCGCCGATATACATCGCGAGTTTTCCATCTTCATGCAGGACGCGCGGATCGCGAAAATGCATCGTGAATGCCGACGGCGTTTCCAGAACGGGTCCGGCTTTGAAAAAGTGAACGCCATCTCGACTCATAGCCAGACACTGGCAGACATGGCGTTTTCCATTGTCTTTGCGATTGCCGGTGTAATAGGCATGGAGGCAGCCGTCTTTGATGATGCAGCTTCCGGAATAAACACTGTTGCGGTCGAATACGGTATCGGGTACAAGCGGTGATTGATATCTGGTCCAGTGCAGAAGATCCGGAGAGGAGAGGTGAGACCATTCCTTATACGTATGGTCTTTTGCCTTCGAGTTCCATTCATGAAAGACATGGTATTCTCCATTGAACCAGACTAGACCAACCGGATCGTTTAGAAGTCCCCATGGCGGTTCGATATGGTATTTTTGCTTTACATCAGTCTTTTCCATTTTTGATTCCTTTCCTTGAACGACTTTATTTAAACAGGAAATGGATGTTTTCAACATGGAAGAAATTATCTGTGACTATGCAAAAGCTAACTTTATGAATACAATGGAGAAAAAGCGAAGATAAGCAGAAAAATTTCCGAATATCTTCAAAATCATCCGAAAGGGATTATAATAACAAAATTGGCGCAGGAGATTTCTCCCCCTGCTGTATGTATGTGCGTTCATTCCATGCGGATGTTGTACGCCGATCGATTCAGCCTGAGAAAGGAGATCAGTCATGGAAAAAATGAAAGAAATAAAAGATTATCAGTATTCAGCTGCTGTCAGGCAGAGCCAGGATCTCTCTTTCTATGCTGCGGGCGTGGACCATCCCCTGCCTGAAGAATCATACGGACCGATCGTGCGCAGCTATCATGTGATTCATTTTGTCATTTCCGGAAAAGGAACACTGTACATCCATCAGAATGCATATCCAATCCAGGCAGGGGAAGCGTTTCTTCTTCCTGCAGGCGTTCCGCATTATTACAAAGCGGATGACAAAGAACCCTGGACATACGCATGGATCAGTTTTCTCGGCTTGTACTCTTCCATATATATATCTTCTCTTATGTCCGGCTGT
>CAOKFJ010000140.1 GCA_948467695.1 uncultured Allobaculum sp.
TGCCATCGATACCGGAAAACCCATTCAGGCACCGGTCGGCGACGAAGTGCTTGGCCGCATGTTCAACGTGCTCGGTGAACCGATCGACGAACTCGGTCCCGTAGATGCCAAACTGACAATGCCGATTCACCGCTCCGCTCCCAAATTCGACGAGCAGAGCACTTCTTCGGCTATTCTCGAAACCGGAATCAAGGTTATCGACCTTCTTACTCCGTATGCCCGAGGCGGTAAAATCGGCCTCTTCGGCGGTGCGGGTGTAGGCAAAACCGTACTGATTCAGGAACTTATCCACAACATTGCCTCTGAACACGGCGGAAAATCTGTCGTTGTAGGCGTTGGAGAACGCACACGCGAAGGCAATGACATGTACTACGAAATGAAAGACTCCGGCGTACTCGACAAGACTGTGCTTGTGTATGGTCAGATGAACGAATCGCCCGGAGCCAGAATGCGCGTAGGTCTGACAGGTCTGACCATGGCGGAATACTTCCGCGATGTCGAACATCAGGACGTGCTTCTGTTTATCGACAACATTTTCCGTTTCACTCAGGCGGGAAGTGAAGTTTCCGCGCTGCTTGGACGTGTTCCTTCCGCCGTAGGCTATCAGCCGACACTGGCAACTGAAATGGGACAGCTGCAGGAGCGCATCACCTCGACCAAAGACGGATCGATCACATCCATCCAGGCGGTCTATGTACCTGCCGATGACCTGACCGACCCGGCTCCGGCGACAACCTTCTCCCATCTTGACGCTAAAACGGTACTTGACCGTTCCATCGCCGCTCTGGGTATCTTCCCGGCGGTAGATCCGCTTGAATCGAGCTCCCGCATGCTCGATCCGATCGTCATCGGCGAACGCCACTACAAAGTGGCCCGCGGCGTTCAGGAAATTCTGCAGAAATACAACGAACTGCAGGACATCATCGCCATTCTCGGTATGGACGAGCTGTCTGAAGAAGACAAGAAGATCGTCAACCGCGCGCGCCGTGTCCGCAACTTCCTGTCTCAGCCATTCCACGTAGCTGAAGTCTTCTCCGGCATCAAAGGTGTGTATGTTCCTCTGGAAACCACTATTGATTCGTTCGAAAAGCTGCTTTCCGGCGACTATGACGAACTGCCCGAACAGGCCTTCATGTTTGTCGGCTCGATTGAAGAAGCGGTTGAGAAAGCGAAGAAGATCGAGGAAGAAGCCAAGTGATCGAACTCAAAATCGTCACACCTCACGGCTGCTACCTGAAAGAAAACGTGCAGAGCATTCATGCAGCGAGCGTGGAAGGGGAATTTACCCTTCTGCCCAACCATATGCCGGTTGTCATGGCAATGGTTCCCTGCAAGCTTGTGCTTCACGATGAAAAGGGAGAAGAGCAGATCTATGCCATCTCCGGCGGTCTGCTTCAGTTTGACGCCAATAAGGCGATGCTGCTGAGCGACGCGATTGAGGGCAAAGCCGAAATCGATATTCCGCGTGCCAAAGCCGCTCTGGAAAGAGCGAAAAAACGCATGGACAAGCTTGACGATCTCGATCAGCTTAGACGCGCGGAACTCGCAATGAAGCGCGCCATCAACCGTCTGTCCGTTTCCGACAGCAAGTAAACCCGACAAGAACGACTCGTTTCTTTCTCTGCAGTGCAGAAATAAGATCTATGCCGTTTGTCGAATGGGGAAGTCATTCTTCCACCAATGCATTCAAAACGCTTTTCGCAAACAGATGTCTGTCGGCGAAAAGCGTTTTTTTTTCATGCGCTTTGCGCAGCGCATGGAAATAGCGGGTGAAGCGTTTACAGCTTTTGGCAAGTTTGCGACTATCTGATAGAGTGGAAAAAAGACCTGCCGGTATGTTAGGGCAGATCGCAGAAAGAATTCGAATACGTTATGAGTACTGCTGAGGGCTTTTGCAAGCGAAGCAACGCTGCATGGACGAAGCGCATAACGATGAATACATAGATATAGATCACGCTTGAAATGCAGAAAAGAACGCTGTTTCTTCACTGTCTTTGAGGGTGTGTGCAAAGTGTATATACAAGGAGATGGGAAAGATGAACTACAAAACCAATGAACAGCTGAAAAACTGGACAACACTGCGCATCGGCGGTCCGGCTTCACGCTTTTATGAACCGCAGACCATTGAGGAAATCCGTGCGGTTCTGCTTGAAAACCGCCAGGCAGGTGCGCCGCTGATGATTCTTGGAAACGGCAGCAACGTGCTGTTTGAAGATGAGGGCTATGAGGGATGGATTGTTCATCTTGGCGAAGAGTTTTCCGGCATTGAAGAGCGCGAAAATGGAATGGTGCGCGTTCTGGCGGGAACTGAAAATGGCGAGCTCGCTCACTATCTTGCCCGTCATGGTCTGAAAGGCTTTGAATTTGCGAGCGGCATTCCCGGTACAGTCGGCGGCGCGGTGATTATGAACGCCGGTGCGTATGACGGAGAATACAAAGACATTCTGGTACGCGTAGGATATCTCGATGAAAACGGCGAACTGCACGAAGAGGATGCTTCCAACCTGGATCTTTCCTATCGCCATTCGTGGTTTACCGACAATTTCGGTGTTGTCGTGTATGCGGATCTTCAGTTTGAAGAAGCCGATCCCGAAGCGGTTCACGCACGCATTCAGGAGCTTCATGACAAGCGCCACTCCAAACAGCCGATGGACAAAGCGTCTGCCGGATCGACCTTTAAACGCCCGGTAAACGGCTATGCTTCCGCACTGATTCATGAATGCGGTCTGCAGGGGACGAATGTAGGCGATGCGATGGTTTCCACCAAGCATGCCGGCTTTCTGATTAATGATGGCGAATGCACATGCAAAGAGTTTCTTGAACTGGTCAGCCTGGTGCAGAAAGAAGTCAAAGCGCAAAAAGGCGTTGATCTCGAACTCGAGGTGCGCTTTGTTCCGCACAAAGGATAAAGTGCGAAGCGCATATCAAATAATGAAATAAAGCCTTCACTTGCGAATGCCGCGCAGATGCTGCAGCGAACGCAAATGAAGGCTTTTTTTGATCTTGTGCGTATGGACTCTGTGCGCAGCCGCGCAGCAAGTCCGGCATACTCTAATGATGATGATTGATGGCGACAAAGTGTTCGGTCAGCTCGTCCTGAATGACGGGATCTTCCACTCGTTTTCCATCGATTTCATACGCCGCCTGGCCGGTTTTCGGGTTGATCAGCAAAGTGACTGTGCTATCTTTCCATGTGAATGTGCCTGCAGGACGCAGGGGATCAGGACGGGATGTGTTTTTCTTAGCGGGCATAAGGCAAATCTCCTTTGTATTGATTATAGCTGTACGGCTCTTCAAATGCGCCTCGAGAGATTGGAAGATGCATAAGCATGCGGCTGTCTTTCTTTTGGGCAAAGCCCTGCTATGCACGCAATGAACCGTCTCAATCAAGGTATAATGAAAAACATTAACTGCATCACGATATTTGAAGGAGAATCTCATGGCTTTTGACTTTAAGAAGGAATACAAGGAACTCTACAAACCGAAAACAAAACCCGAAATTGTGACGGTACCGCCTGTAAACTACGTTGCTGTTCGCGGTAAAGGCGATCCGAATGAGGCGGATGGCGACTACGCGCATGCCATCGGCATTCTCTACGCCATTTCCTATACCTTGAAGATGAGCTACAAGGGAGATCACAAAATACCGGGATTTTTTGAATATGTCGTACCGCCTCTTGAAGGTTTCTGGTGGCAGGAAGGCATTAAAGGTGTTGACTATACCGATAAGTCCTCTTTTAACTGGATCTCCGTTATCCGCCTTCCGGATTTCATCACTCCCGAAGAACTGGAATGGGCGAAGGCGGAAGTTCTGCGCAAAAAGAAGATCGACTGTTCAAAGGCGGAGTTCTATTCATATGATGAAGGACTCTGTGTTCAGATTATGCATATCGGCTCTTACGATGATGAACCGGCAAGCGTGCAGAAGATGGATGAGTACCTTGCGGCGAACGGGTATGCAAATGATCTGAGTGATGAGCGTATGCACCACGAAATTTATCTTTCCGATCCCCGAAAAACAGCTGTCGAAAAGAGAAAAACGATTATCCGACATCCCATTCGATGCGATTGATTCAGTGTGCCCGGCAATGCCGGGTTTCTTTTTCACGTTTTTCCTCACGTTTTTCGATCAGGATTCGCGTTGTTTATCACGTTTTTCTTCACGTTTTTCGCAGAAGCGTCGGACTGTCTTATCGGACCGTTGAAATAATCGCGATATCCTGTCTGTCGCTTGGGACAGAATCGAGAAGGATAGATCGTGAAAAAATGCACAAAATCATCCCGTTTCGGGCGTGATGCTTTGACCGCGTTCCGGCGCGTTTTATAATAAAAACGCAAAACCACTCTTCAGGGCAGGGTGAAATTCCCTACTGGCGGTATACTCCGCGAACCTTCGGGCCGAGCCGTGTGAAACTCCGGCAGCAACAGTTAAAGTCTGGATGAAAGAAGAACTTTTTTTGTGTGCTTTTTTCTGGTGCAGAAAAAACCTGGAGCTGGATTATGCAGGTTTTCTTTGTAACAGGAGGTGCATAAAGTGAAAAACATATCTACAAAGAAAATGACCGTACTTGCGCTGTTCTGCGCGCTGGCGGTGGTGCTCTGTCTTCTGATGCGCATCCCGCTGGTCCCGTCACTGAGCTTTCTGTCCTATGATCCGAAAGACGTCATCATCGGGATGGGCGGTTTTTTGTTCGGACCGGTCAGCGCCGCGCTTATTTCGGCGATCTCCTCGGCGATCGAACTGCTCTTTCGCGGCGGCAACATCATCGACTGGCTGATGAACGTGATCTCTAGCTGTTCATTTGCGTGCACGGCTGCAGTGGTGTACAAACGCATGCATTCTAAAAACGGCGCGTTTATCGGTCTTTGCGTCGGCATTGCCGTGCAGATTGTCGTGATGCTGCTGTGGAACTATGTCATGGATCCGATCTACTTCGGCATGCCGCGTCAGGCCGTTGTCGGCATGCTTCCGGCAATCGCGCTCTTCAACCTGCTCAAAGGGCTGATCAACGCGGGAATTCTTCTTCTGATCTATAAACCCGTTTCCAACGCGCTTCACAAATCCGGCGCGCTGCCCAAACGCGATGAAGAAGAAATCTCCGGCAAGAAAATGCTTGGCGCAATCGGCACATTTGCGATCATCACTGCCGCGGTGCTTCTGCTCGCGATCATTCACATGATCTGACGCGCAGGATCTGCTGCCTGACTGATATCGCGAAAATGATTCGAAATCATGATGAATCGCATGACGATCTCAAGTGCGGTCGAACACGAAACAGAATAATAGAAAGAGAAAAGCCTGTCGCATAGACAGGGGAGGAACATCATGGAAAAAGAAATGCGTTTCGAGGAAGCTCTCGAAAAATACAAAGCCAAACTTGGCGACTGGAAGATCATGGCTCTTGCGAGCTGCGAAGACAACTATCCGATGGTGCGCAATGTCTCCTGCATCTTCTACAATGACAAAATCTACTTCAAAACCGATAAAAACTTCCGCAAGACCAAACAGCTTTACGCAAATCCCCGTGTAGCCATGTGCTTCAACGGCACACAGGTTGAAGGCGATGCAAAAATCACAGGTCTGGTCACGGAAGAAGAAG
>CAOKFJ010000141.1 GCA_948467695.1 uncultured Allobaculum sp.
CTTATTCGTTACTGTATAGGTTCCAGCCGGTACCGCATAGTAAATCCGTTCCAGCTCTTCATCGGTTCCCGGATTCAGGGTTCGGCTGACTGCATAGTCAGTCGTTTTTCCGGCGATCAGAACAATCGTTTCTGCTTCCGACGAGGAAACTTTAGACTGTACCGAAACATTATCCTGATCCATTGAATTCATTTCCATCGATTCAGCCGCTTCGGATTCCGCGTTAATTTTTTTCGGTTTCTTTGGCTCCTTTGGCTCGAGGCTATTCTGGCTTGTTTCTTCCTGAAGCGGTTCCGTTCTATCGATTTTTTCCGGACTGTCAGATGGCAAAACGAAGAACGCCAGGATGCACACCGCAAGAACACCATAAACCCTTATGCTTAAGGTTAGAAAACAGGGTATAAATCGAATAAGCCAGCGCTGCCAGCACAATCAGTTTGAGAATAATCATTGAAACACTTCCTCTCTACACAAAAAACTTCGCGTTTTTGATTTAAACAAACTCTAGCAAAATTAAGAATCTGTGATAATTCAGTCAAAAAATATAATCCAATTTAGATATATTTAGTGCGAAAAACATCGATAGAACATGGAAGTGCAAGCATATAAAATACCCAGAACAGAATTCTGCTCTGGGTATTAATACGCTTTTTTTTGTTGCCGCGTGTAAAGAATTCTTATTTTCCTTCGCTGATGAAGGTGCGGATCTGGCTGAGATCAAAGGACGGATACTGTTCGAGGAATTCGAGCAGTTCAGCAGCCATGATGCGTGCGCCGTCTTCTTCGCTCGATTCGATATTGAGCGGCAGAAGGTTCTCGTGCAGCGACATGCGAAGCAGAGACCATCCGCTGCCGTGTTCTGTGTCGAAGTTGAGACGGACACCTTCGTAGTTGGGTTCAACAAGCCGGATGGTATTGCTTTCCAGACGCGCGTAGTTTTTGAGGTCTTCAATCACCTGCGCGCCATACTCTTTAAACGCTTTTTCATTGATCTTCAGACGCAGTTCCTTCTCGGATTTGGCGTGTCCGAGATCCGCGATCAGATCGCTGATGGAATGAGAAGCGGCTTCAACCACAATGCGGCTGGCGAGATACGCGCCGTCATCGAGGAAGTAGTTGTCTTTGAAGGCGGCGTGTCCGCTGGTCTCGATGGCAAGCTGGGCATCGATGCCTTCTTCATTGAGACGTTTGGCTTCGTTGATGACGTTCTTATAGCCGCGTTTGAAGCGATGCTGGTGAATGTTGTGCTTTTCAAGGAATTCGCCAAGCTGATCGGATGTTACGGAGTCGGTTACAACCGTCATGCCCGGATGATGACGTGCGGCAAGCACTGCGGCAAGCGCGACGATATCGTTGCGCCCGATGGGATTGCCTTTGGCATCAACAGCGGAAGAACGGTCAACATCGGTATCAAAGATGATGCCCAGATCCGCGTTGTTTTCTTTTACCGCTTTGATCAGAGAAGCCATGGCTTCTTTGTTTTCAGGGTTGGGAATGTGGTTGGGGAAACTGCCGTCGGGATCGAGGAACTGGCTTCCTTCGGTGTTTGCGCCAAGAGGCTTGAGCACCTGATCGACATAGAATCCGCCGGCGCCGTTTCCAGCATCAACAACAACATGCAGGTCTTTAAGAGGAAGATTGGGATCAACCGCTTCGGCATCCACTTTTTCGCAGATGATATTGCGCAGATGTTCGGCGTATACGCTCATCAGATCGGATTTGGTGATGGATCCGCCGGGCTTGTGGGAGAATTCTTTCTTTTCGGCAATGTCAATCAGTTCGGCAATCTCGCTCGAATCGAGTCCGCCGCCTTTGTAGAAGAATTTCATACCGTTGCGGTTTGCCGGCATATGACTGGCGGTCAGCATAATCGATCCGTCGCAGTCGAAATCATCGAACACCGTCGCCATAAACATAGCGGGCGTTGTGGAAAGTCCGGTATCGAAAACATCAGCGCCATCGTATACAAGACCATCCATTACTGCATGGGCAAGTTTCGGTCCGGAAAGGCGCGAATCGCGTCCGACCGCGATCGTCAGATCGGATTTTCCGGTGCGTTTTCTCAGCCATGCGACAAAGGCGCGGGCAAGTTCTCTGACTTCGCGCTCGGACAGGTTGACGGGTTCGTCTTTGTTGCGATCAAGAGCGACACCGCGAATGTCGCTGCCGTTCTGGAGTTCTTTTAGATTCATTGTTCTTGTTCCTTCTTTCAAGTAAAGCTCTGCTTGTGCAGTCTGGCTTTCTGTCTCTATTATATCCGGCAGCTTCGTTTTTCCTTTGTGCTTAGCGGTTTTCCCTTTGCCGGCAGACCCGCTTTGAAATGGAAAACACCGCCCGAATCACTTTTCGGGCGGTGCGAAGGTATAAAGCCGATTAATTTGGAAACCAGATCGTCTCTGTTTAGTGTTCATGCTTGATCAGACCGAACGCTTTGGAGCATTCCATCACGATCGTGGGCACAATGATCAGACCGAGCGCGATCAGATACAGTTTTCCAGTCAGATAAATCGTGCCAAAAGCGGTCATAACACCGGGCATAAAGAGAACAAGACACATCATGGCAAGCGAGAACAGAGCTGCCAGGTTGAGCGTTTTATTGGTGAAAACGCCAAGCTTGAAGAGCGACTGTTCGCTTCGCATGTTGTAAGCCTGAATGACCTGTGAGAATGCGAGAACCATGAATGCCATCGTCTGTCCCGCCTGTTCGGAGTGCATTGCGCTTTCGCCGATGTAGAAAGCGGCGATGGACAGCAGGCCGAACATGATGCCCTGCAGCACAATGCGAAGTCCCAGCCCATGCGCGAACAGCCCTTCATCGCGTGATTTGGGTTTGGCGTTCATCACGCTGTCGGGAACAGCTTCCATGCCAAGCGCGATCGCCGGCAGAGAGTCGGTGACCATATTGATCCAGAGCAGCTGCATGGAAAGCAGAGCGGACTGTTTCCATAAGAGCATGACGGCAAAGACAAGCAGCACTTCGCCGATATTGGTGCCAAGCAGATAGCCGACCACGTTGCGGATGTTGTTGTAGATGCCGCGTCCTTCTTTGACTGCGGCGATGATTGTCGCAAAGTTGTCATCGGTCAGCGTCATATCGGAAGCGCCTTTGGCGACGTCGGTTCCGGTCACACCCATCGCAACGCCGATATTGGCAGCTTTAAGCGCCGGCGCGTCGTTGACGCCATCGCCCGTCATGGCGACGACTTTGCCCAGGCGCTGCCAGCTTTTGACAATGCGGATTTTGTTTTCGGGAGAAACGCGGGCGTAAACCGCGATGCCCGGTACCGCCTGATCAAGTTCGCGATCATTCATCGCATCGACCTGCACGCCGGTCACTGCGCGATCGCCCGGTTCCATGATGCCAAGCTGACGGGCAATGGCGCTTGCGGTAACAACGTGGTCGCCGGTAATCATCACGGTGCGGATACCGGCTTTCTTCGCTTCTTCCACCGCCTTTTTCGCTTCGGGTCTAGGCGGGTCGATCATACCGACCATGCCAAGCAGAGTCAGATCTTTTTCGATATTTTCGCTGGAAAGATCTTCGGGCATTTCATCGAATTCGCGCTTGGCGATCGCGATGACGCGCAGCGCGTTTTCGGACATTTTCTGGTTGATTTCTTTGGCCTGCTCTTTGCCTCCATGAATAATGCGTGGAAGCATTTCATCAAGCGCGCCTTTGGTGATGGCGACGTATTTATTGCCGATCCGGTTGATGGAAGTCATCATTTTTCGATCGGAATCAAACGGAATCTCCGCCATGCGCGGATACGCCTGATTGAGCATATCCTGGCTCATGCCGTTATTGTCGGCGGCAAGAACAATGGATGTTTCGGTTGGATCGCCAATGTGAACGATTTTATCTCCTTCTCTGGAAATCGAGCCATCGCTTGCCAAAGTGCCGTATTTAAGCAGTTCTTTGATTTCAGGAGAATTATTGGACGTGATCGCTTCGATTTCTTTGCCGCCATCCACATAGCCCTCGACAAGCGTCATGCGGTTTTGCGTAAGCGTTCCGGTTTTGTCGGAGCAGATCACCGAAGTGGAACCGAGTGTTTCCACCGCGGGCAGTTTGCGGATGATCGCGTTCTTTTTCACCATGCGCTGCACGCCGATCGAAAGAACGATTGTCACGATCGCCGGCAGACCTTCCGGGATTGCGGAAACCGCGAGCGATACAGCTGTCATGAACAGTTCAAGCGGATTCTGACCATCCATCAGTCCGATGACAAAGATGATCGCGCAGCAGACAATCGCCAGAATGCCAAGGTATTTGCCAAGTGTGTTGAGCTTCTGCTGCAAAGGCGTCATCGTTTCGTTTTCCGCATCAAGCAGGTTGGCGATACGGCCCATTTCGGTATCCATGCCAGTCGCCGTGACAATCGCGCTGCCTGTGCCATAAGAAATGGAACAACCGGAGAACACCATTGTTTTGCGATCGCCTAGCGGCGCGTTTTCTTCGACAATCGCCATAGCGTCTTTTGTCGCGGGAACCGATTCGCCGGTCAGCGCTGATTCTTCCGCTTTGAGCGAGGAAGAGCTGATCAGTCTGGCGTCCGCGGGCACAAAGTCGCCCGCTTCAAGACGGATAACATCGCCGGGAACAAGTTCGCTCGATTCGACAATTGTCTCCTTGCCATCGCGCATGACTTTGGCATGCGGAGCGCTCAGCGAGCGCAGCGCCTCGAGCGCTTTCTGCGCTTTGTCTTCCTGCATCACGCCAAGCACGGCGTTGACCACAACGATCAGCACGATCAGAAACGGTTCGAAAAGACCATGCAGGCCTTCGTGATTGAGCAGTGAAACGGTCAGCGAAATAACAGCAGCGGCAAGCAGAATGAGAATCATCGGATCTTTGAACTGATCGACAAAACGCTCAAGCAGCGTTTTCTGTCTCTTCTCCTTGAGCTTGTTGGGACCGTATTTTTCCAGTCGGACTTTCGCTTCTTCGCTAGTCAGTCCGACAGAAGACGAGGTGACCAGATCTTTTTCCGTCTGATCTGCAGGCAGGTCATAGTAATTCATGGAATCATCTCCTTCGTGACTTCATATAGCCATTGACTCTCTTTTAAAGCGGGCTGAAAACGTATGATCAAAATTTTCCGCCCCCTGGGCGCTATGAATTATCACCGATTATAACAGCGGTGCGCTGATTCCTTTTTGTCCCTGCCTGAGTGTTTTATGCGCTGACTTTCGCTTTCCAAGTCATTTCTTTATAAATCCTTAATGATTGTATTCAGACAATAATCCGCTTCCTTCTTCATGCTGAGTCATCTTGGAAGATGCCTGTTTTCTCTTATCACGCCATTTCGATTGGAATATTTGCCAGATACAGTCATGAAACAAAATCAATGCATTTTACCGTTCGATCAGACGATTTCTCAGGCATCTTGAGGTATGGATAAAAAACGGTATTTCCTGTCGTTTTCCACAAGAAAAACGGCTTTTTTTCATTTGTCCGTTCAGAGAATCTTTATTGTTCTGTTTGCGCAAATCGTTAACTCTATTGAACATTTCGGTAAACGCTTCATCTTACTCCTGAACAATCGCCTGCTTTCGCTATCATTCCGCTTCTTTTTCCAATCAGATGTGCGC
>CAOKFJ010000142.1 GCA_948467695.1 uncultured Allobaculum sp.
AAGTTTACCGAACAGGATCGAAGGTCATAATCCCGGTGGAATTTCAAAAGGTTACTTTTTGTTCTGCGTTTTTAGCGGAAAACGCAAGCGGACGGCGCAGTGATGAGAAAAGCTGAATCTGAAAACAGCTATATGAAAAGGCTTTCTGTACGCCGCTCGACAAAAAAGACTGCGAATTACATTCGCGCTTTCGCTTGTGTTGACACGCGCTTATGCACAAATCTATATTGAAACGGACAGAGTAAGGAACCAGGCGTTAAGTGTGCCGGAGATGGGGAGTCGATCCGGTGACGAAAAGAGCAATCTTGCGGTTTGGTTCTTGCATCCCGCTGCACCAAAGAGGAACCCTCCTTTTTCATGCAACGAGGAAAGGAGGAGTTTATCATGACTGTCACATCAGTTTTCGGATGGAAAAGCGCCAAGCTGAACACCCGCACCATCGCCGGTCTGGCGATGCTTGCCGCTGTATACGTCGTTCCAGCACCCTGGAAATCCGTTTTTCGTTTCTGGCGCTTGCGCTGAGCTGCGCGCTGTACGGCTTCTGGCCCAACCTCGTTTTCGCTTTTGTGGTCGACCTGCTTGGCTGGGTCGTTCATCCTTCCGGAGCGTACGTTCCGCTGTTCGCGCTTGTCCTGATGGTCAAGGCGTTCATCTACGCGATGTCTTTCTACGGAAAAGACAAAATCTCGATTCCGCGCGTTGTGGTCACCCAGTTCCTGGTATGCCTGATCTGCAACGTTCTGCTGAACCCGCTGCTGCTGACCATGATGTACAACATGCCATACTGGGCACTTGTTGCCAGCCGTATCGTGAAAAACCTGTGCATGTTCCCGATTGAATGCGTGGTTCTCTACCTCGCGTTCCGTCTGCTTCCGGCAGCACGCACACGCATGGCGAAAAACTAGGCTTCGTCCTGTCGCATCCGCGACTCCCGGGCGGATGCGTGAATTTCGCTGTTCGTTTCATCACAACTTAAAATCGAAAAGAAAGAGCCGCTGTCTTCGGACAGCGGCTTGTCTGGTTTCTGGGGTTGGGGTGATGGCTCATAGTCCTTCTTGTGAGAAATGCGCGAGGATTTCTCCGGCAAAATAGAGCGATCCGCAGCAAAGCGTGCTCTTTTCTGCGGAGTGAAGCTCTTTAAGCATATCCTCCATGGAAATCACCTTCATGTCATAGTTCTGCGCAAGTTCATCAAGTTCGGCAAGACGATACGACTCGAAACGCACAAGCGTGATCGATGCATCGAGCGTCTGAAGCATGCTGATCATTTCATGCGCCTGCTTGTCGGCAAGAACGGAAAAGAAGATCTGCTCGATGTGCAGGGGACTTTGCTGAAGGCTTGTGACCAGCGCCTGAATTCCATCGGGATTGTGCGCGCCATCAAGCAGCAGAAGGGGATGGCGGCGAAGCATCTGAAAGCGCGCGGGCCACGAAAAGCGTTCGACGGCTTCTTTGAGCTGCGCGTTTGTAAACGAGAATCCGGCAGCTTCAAGGGCTGTTTTTGCGGTGATGAAATTCTCTTTCTGATAGGCCGGAAGTTCGCTGTTCCAGATGTCTTCATCAAGGGTGGCGTTTGTGTCGGCTTCGATCAGTTTCGCGCCGCATGCATCTGCCTGTTCTTTAAAGATCTGCACGCATGCCGGATCGGGTTCGGCGGTGATGATGGTCATGCCGCTTTTGATGATACCGGCTTTGGCGCGGGCGATTTCTTCTTTTGTGTTTCCAAGATAGCCCATATGATCCATGCCGATGCGCGTGATGATGCCGATCGGATAATCCATAGCGGTGGTGGCATCGTATGTGCCGCCAAGTCCGGTTTCAATCAGCGTCCAGTCAGGCTGATGCGCATCGAAAATGGATACAGTCATGAAAAGGTCCATTTCGAACATCGTCATATTGCGCGTTTCAAAGGATGGATCGAGCATGTCGAACACCTCTTCCCATTCGTCGAGCGAAATCGGCTTGCCGTTAAGACGGAAGCGTTCGTTATGGGTGATGAGGTGCGGCGAGATAAACGATCCGCTTGTATTGCCGGCTGCGTGAAGCAGGCATTCGAGCCATGTGATGACAGAGCCTTTCCCGTTGGTGCCGGCAACGTGGATCGAGCGGGAAAATCCGGTGCGGTTAAAGTCATGTTCAAGCCATGTGCGAAGCGTGTTCTGGTCGTGGTTGAGACCTAGACGGGCTTCCATGGCGGTCAGTTTTTCTTGTTGTGTAAGAGGCATGCACTTATGATAATACTCAAATGGCAGACGGCTCAAATGCCGGGGAGGTAGTGCATGAACTGGTCGGATTTTATGGAAGAAGAGATTGAAAACGGAACGCTTCTGCCCATTCGCGAATTTCTGGAAAAAGCGTACGCGACAACAACAGTCTATCCCGCAAAAGAGAATATTTTCAGAGCGCTCGATATGACGCCCCTTGATCAGGTCAAGGTCGTTATTCTCGGGCAGGATCCGTATCACGAGCCGGATCAGGCGCAGGGCTATTCATTTTCGGTGCCCTCGACGGTACGCATTCCGCCTTCGCTGATCAACATTTACAAGGAACTGAGCGCGGAGTATGGACAGCCGGTGCAGCGCTCGGGCAATCTTGCGGACTGGGCGCAGCAGGGCGTGCTTCTGCTCAATTCCATTCTGACGGTGGAAAGAGGCAAAGCGCTCGCGCATGCGAAAATCGGCTGGCAGGCGTTTACCGATGATATTCTGCGTCTGCTCAACAAGCAGGATCAGCCCATCGTTTTCCTTTTGTGGGGCGGCCACGCGCGCAAAGCCAAGGTCCTTCTCGACAACCCGAAGCATCTGGTTCTCGAAGCGCCGCATCCATCGCCTCTGTCCGCAAACCGCGGCTTTTTCGGATGCAATCACTTTCGCATTGCCAATGCCTACCTTGAACAGAATGGCGTGACGCCGATCAACTGGATCCAAAATAACAGTGCATATCAGTAACGCCGGTTTTTGAATATACCCCATAATGAACATGTCCCCGCGCCAAGTCCCCTCTTGCCCGGCGGACGTGAACCGGTCATCCCCTCGACCGGGAAGAGGTGGGTTATATGAACAAGAACCAGACATATCTCAAATGGATTTTCTGGGCGGCTGTCGGCATAATTGCCCTGATCGTCTTCGCGTGCATGCAGCGCTGACTGTCTTCTGATGGATGAGGTCATTATTTCTTCTCAATCGCTATCCTGCATCCATGAAAAGACAGAATCCGATCATTTCTTCATACGACCGTGAGCCGGCTTTCAATGGTGCAAGCCGGTTCCTCTTTTTCTTGAGCGAAAGCGGCGAAAAAGAGCAAAAGGGAAATGCTCGGCGATGCAAAGCCAAAGACCGCGCACCATTGCGCACACAAAACAGATAAAACAGATATTGAGTATTGGATATTTACAGACTGGCGAAGACTGTTTCGCCGGTCTTTTTTGCGCTTCGCGCAGCGACAAGGAAAGCATGCGGGCAGTCAAAACGGCTGATGAAACAAATCAGGTGGAAGAAGAAAAATACGCAAAAAAGACTCGAGCTAGTCGAGTCCTTTGAGTTCCATGATCATGTCGCGCAGTTCTGCGGCGCGTTCGAATTCCAGAGCTTTTGCCGCTTCGCGCATTTCGGTTTCGAGTTCCGAAATGTACTTGGCAGTGTCTTTTTTGGAAAGTTTCTGTTTTTTCTTGAGATACTTGGCGGTCATCTCTTTCGTTTCTTTGGAATGCACAACTTCGCGGATCGGCTTGAGAATTGTCTTGGGCACGATGCCGTGTTTTTCGTTGTATTCCATCTGAATGGAACGGCGGCGGGCGGTTTCCTCGATCGCATATTCCATCGATTCGGTAATGCGGTCGCCGTACATGATGACTTTGCCCTGCGCGTTTCGAGCGGCTCGTCCGATAATCTGGACAAGCGAGCGTTTGGAACGCAGGAAGCCTTCTTTATCGGCATCGAGAATCGTAATCAGCGAGACTTCCGGAATATCGAGACCTTCTCGAAGCAGGTTGATGCCGACAACGACATCATATTTTCCGCGGCGAAGATCCTGAATGATTTCGGTGCGTTCGATCGTTTTGACTTCGTGGTGCAGCCAGGCGACTTTGATGTCGAGGTTTTTGAGGTAGGCGGTCAGGTCTTCGGCCATGCGCACGGTCAGTGTTGTGACAAGCGTGCGTTCGTTGCGCGCGATGCGGTCCTTGATTTCGCCGACAAGGTCGTCGATCTGTCCTTCTGTCGGACGGACTTCAACGATCGGATCAAGCAGTCCGGTCGGACGGATGATCTGTTCAACGATTTCGCCTTCAGTCTGCTCAAGCTCATAGTCGCCCGGTGTAGCAGAGACATAGATGGACTGCGGCGCGACTTTTTCAAATTCCTTGAAGATCAGAGGACGGTTGTCGAGCGCGGAGGGAAGTCGGAAGCCGTATTCGACCAGCGTTTCCTTTCGCGCGCGGTCGCCGTTGAACATGCCGCGAATCTGAGGTAGGGAAACGTGCGATTCGTCGACAATCATTAGAAAGTCGTCCGGGAAGTAGTCGAAAAGGGTGTATGGCGTTTCGCCTTCTTTTCGCCCGTCAATGTGGCGCGAATAGTTTTCAATGCCGGGGCAGACGCCAAATTCGCGAAGCGCTTCAACGTCGTAGCGGCAGCGCTGCTCAAGGCGTTCCTTTTCGAGCGGTTTGCCCATGTCGTCGAAATACTGCAGGCGTTCTTTGAGTTCCGCTTCGATCGAGTCGGCGGCGCGGTTCATGATTTCCATGCTTGTCGCGTAGCCGCTTGCCGGGTAGATGTTGTACAGGTTGTACGCCTGAATGACTTTTCCGGTCAGCGGATCGACTTCGCAGATGCGTTCGATTTCATCCCCGAACATTTCGATGCGCACGAGAAAAGCGTCGGTGTGACCGGGCGAGATTTCGATGACATCGCCGCGCACGCGGAATGTTCCGCGCGAGGGTTCGAGGTCGTTTCGCTTGTACTGCTGGTTGATCAGACGCGTAAGCAGTTCCTTGCGCTCGACGATCTCGCCGACACGGATCGTATCGATCATGTTTTTATACTGCGAAGGATCCGAGGCGCCGTAAATGCAGGCAACCGATGCGACGATGATCGTATCGCGGCGGTGAAGCACGGAGTTTACGGCAGCCATGCGAAGCATGTCGAGTTCTTCGTTGGTTTTGGTGTTCTTGTCGATGTACGTGTCCGTTTTGGGCATGTACGCTTCAGGCTGATAGTAGTCGAAATAGGAAACAAAATACTCGACGCGGTTGTTGGGGAAGAATTCCTTCAGTTCCGAATACAGCTGGCTGGCGAGCGTTTTATTGTGAGCGAAAACGAGAGTGGGTTTGTTTACTGCGGCGATGACGTTGGAGATGGTGTATGTTTTACCGGTTCCGGTCGCGCCGAGAAGCACCTGAGGCTTCGTTCCGCTTTTTACCCCTTCGACAAGCTCGGCGATGGCTTCGGGCTGGTCGCCCGAAGGGGTGTAAGGGGAGACGAGTTCAAATTTTTCATCCATAGGTGCGGCTCCTTTCGTGAAGATTTCTATTCAATCGAGTCAATTCAAGTAAGTTATACTGATTTTAACAGTTGAAGACAAAGTT
>CAOKFJ010000143.1 GCA_948467695.1 uncultured Allobaculum sp.
GGCGAGCGCTCCAGATGACATACAGCCTTCATTTCCGGAAGGTGCTTGTGCGCCAGCGCAAGAGCGTAGGGCTTGGGGCTTTTCATCTCGTCGGTCTTTTCATTTTCGTAGGCATTGATCATCGACTTGCCTCCGCCGCTGTATCCAGTCAGCGAGAAAGCATGCATTTGTGTGTTCGCATCAAGCAGACCGCTTTCGATCAGGGGGTAGACCAGCGCGATAAAACCGGAAGCGTGGCAGCCGGGGTTGGCGACTTTTTTTGCGGTTTTGATCTGCTCTTTCTGCGCGCTGCTCAGTTCGGCAAATCCGTATGTCCATTCGGGATTTGTACGATGAGCGGTAGACGCGTCGATGATGCGGGTATCCAGACCTTCCATCATCTGAACCGCTTCCTTTGCGGCTGCATCAGGCAGACACAGGAAGACAAGATCGGCTTCCTTCATTAGCGCCAGTCTTGCGTCGTAGTCTTTGCGAAGCTCATCTGAAATCGTGAGCAGTTCAAGATCGGTGCGTTTAGCCAGACGTTCATGGATCTGCAGACCGGTTGTGCCCGCCTGGCCATCAATATATATTTTCGGTTTATTCATAGGCGTTCGTTTTCGTTTTTGTAATTGCTGGTGTATTTCGTATTCTTGTGTTCTTTACATATATCTCTTATCTCTGCAGCCATTACGGTGCAGGACATGTGCGGATCGTCAGAAGAAAGCGGAGAGGATCCGGTTTCTCCTGACGATCCGGCATATCGAAAGATATACCGGATGCCGTTGGATACTCATGAGAGGAAAGTATCCATGCATTCCATATATATAGATCAGGACTGTTAGACAAAACAGTTAACAGGAGTAAGGAAAGGCCCCGATCCATATAAACATTGATTAGATGAATCCTTGCAAAGCTCTTTATCGGTTTTAGAAGCTTCGCTTTTTGATCTGATCGGCTGCAGCGCCGATGCAGGGATATGGCAATCCGCCGCAACAAGACCGTCTCGTCGCGGCGGATGATGTGGAAAATCTAAATCTAGAATCCTTTAAAGGCTGATTTGTGCTCGTCGGCAAAGGCTTTGGCGTCTGCTGCCTGACCGAGAACATTTTCTTTTGCCGGACCGCCGTACACTTTGCGATCCGCTACCGCTTTGTGCAGATCGATCGCTTCATAGAAGCCTTCATCAAACAGATCGCTAAGCGCCTGGAGATCTTCAAGGGATACCTGGTCGAGCGTGATGCCTTTAGCTATGCAGTCAGCAACCAGAGAACCGGTCAGTTTGTAGGCATCTCTGAAGGGCATGCCTTTTTTTGCCAGATAGTCGGCGCATTCCGTGGCGTTGATGAAGCCTTTGGAAGCAGCGGCTTTCATATTGTCCTTGCGGACTTTCATCGTTTTGAGCATGCCGGGCAGAACCTTGAGGCACATCTTGACGGTATCAACGGCATCGAATACCGCTTCCTTGTCTTCCTGCATGTCTTTGTTGTAGGCAAGAGGCAGACCTTTCATGACGGTGAGCAGACCGATCAGATCGCCGTAGACACGACCGGTTTTGCCGCGGATCAGTTCGCACATGTCGGGGTTTTTCTTCTGAGGCATGATCGAGCTGCCGGTGGAGTAGGCATCATCGAGTTCGATGAACTTGAACTCCCAGGAGCTCCAGAGAATCATCTCTTCGCTCAGGCGGCTCATGTGCATCATAAGAATCGACATGTCGGACAGAAATTCGATGGCGAAGTCTCTGTCGGAAACCGCGTCGATCGAGTTGGACATCGGTTTGGAGAAGCCAAGATGCGAAGCGGTGAATTCTCTGTCGAGGTTGAATGTGGTTCCCGCAAGGGCTCCGGCGCCAAGCGGGCATTCATCCATGACTTCAAGCGCGTTTTCCAGACGGAGCACATCGCGCTTGAACATATTGGCGTAAGCCATCATCGTGTGACCGAACGTTACCGGCTGCGCTCTTTGAAGATGCGTATAGCCCGGAACGATTGTTTCGGCGTGTTCTTCGCCAAGATCGGCGAAGACTTTGATGAGGCCGACAAGCATATCTTTGATTTCTTCAATCTGTTTGATCACATACAGACGAAGGTCGAGAGCAACCTGGTCGTTGCGGCTTCTGCCGGTGTGCAGTTTCTTGCCGGTATCGCCGATCGATTCGGTCAGAAGCTGTTCGACGCAGGTGTGAATATCTTCATATTTGCTGGAAAATTCGATATCGCCGCTGTTCATTTTGTTGAGCAGTTCAAGCAGTCCATGATGAATGGACTGTTTTTCTTCAAGGCTCAGGATGCCCTGTTTTTCCAGCATGCAGCTGTGCACCAGACTGCCCAGGATGTCCTGAGGATACAGTCTGGAATCAAAGGAGATGGAACTGTTGAAGTCGTTGGCATCGGCGTCGGTTTCTTTGGAGATCCGGCCGGTCCACAGCTTACCCATTTATTCCACACTGGAGAAATGTTCTCCAGTCTCCTTGGCGAGCTGGGCATCATGGATCGCCCGTACAGCGATGGGCAGACCGAAGAGGTTGATGAATCCAGCGGAATCGCTCTGGTCGTAGCAGTCGTCTTCATCGAATGTAGCCATGCCTGCGTTGTAGAGCGAGAAGGGGGAAGTTACAGATACGGGAATGATGTTTCCTTTGTACAGCTTGAGTGTCACGTCGCCGGTTACGGTTTCCTGAGTGGAATCCACGAAAGCGGAGAGCGCTTTTCTCAGCGGTGTATACCACAGACCATCGTAAACAAGTTCGCCGAACTTCTGAGCGACTGTCTGTTTGAAGTGCTTGGTGTTTTTGTCGAGCGTGATTTCTTCGAGCTTGTCGTGCGCTGCGTAGAGGATGGTTCCGCCCGGTGTTTCGTATACGCCTCTGGATTTCATGCCGACAAGTCTGTTTTCAACGATATCGAGGATGCCGATACCGTTGGCGCCGCCGATTTTGTTGAGGAGCAGGATGATTTCCTTGGCGCTCATTTCTTTGCCGTCGACTGCTGTCGGAACACCTTTTTCAAAGTGGATGGTGACATTGGTCGGTTTGTCGGGAGCCATTTCGGGAGATACGCCCAGTTCGAGGAATCCCGGCTGGTTGATCGGCGCTTCATTGGCGGGATCTTCCAGATCAAGACCTTCGTGCGAGAGATGCCAGAGGTTTTTATCTTTAGAGTAGTTGGTTTCTTTATTGATCTTCAGAGGGATGTTGTGGGCTTCAGCATAAGCGATTTCTTTTTCGCGGCTGTTCAGTTCCCAGAATCTCCAGGGAGCGATGATGTCGAGTTCAGGAGCGAAGGCTTTGATCGCCAGCTCGAATCTCACCTGGTCGTTTCCTTTGCCGGTGCATCCGTGGCAGATGGCCTCAGCGCCTTCGGCTTTTGCGATTTCCACAATCCGTTTGGCGATGATCGGTCTTGCGAAGGATGTTCCCAGCAGATACTGTTCGTAGCTTGCACCGGCTTTGAGCGAGGGCACGATGTAATCGTCTACAAATGTGTCAGTCAGATCTTCGATGTACAGTTTCGAAGCGCCGGTAGCGAGAGCTTTTTCTTCCAGACCTTCAAGCTCGTCCGCCTGACCTACGTTTCCGGATACGGCAATGACTTCGCAGCCGCCGTAGTTTTCTTTAAGCCAGGGAATGAGGCAGGATGTATCAAGACCGCCGGAATAGGCGAGGACAATTTTCTTGTATGTTTTGTTTTCGTTATGCAGGTTGCTCATGATGTATTCTCCTTATATCCTTTTCGGATCTGTTCGATAGTCATTCGACATAGCGTCTATATGTAAACTGAGTTTTTCAGGATGGATCGTTCCGAAACACGTTCATCGAGGATCCGTGCCGGATTCAGTTCATTTCGATCTCCTGTTTATGAATCGATGTGTACAGGCATCGTCGTCGTCGCTCTTCCTGCATACAAATCGCCCCTTCCAAAAAAAAACGTCCCTTCATACGAAAGGACGATAAGGATCGCGGTACCACCTGTCTTCCCTCTTCTTTGAAGAGGACTCTCTCCCATAACGCCGGGTCGCGGGAACAGCTCGATTTCTGTCGCGGTTCCACTCACGGACACGTTCGCTGCCTTGCCGCCATCCCTTCTCACCAAACGGGACTCTCTTTGGACTTTCGTGCAGGTACTTCTTCCGATCACTGATTTGATAGTCGCTATTTTACAGAATCGAAAATCGATTTCAACAGGATTGAAAACACTTGCGACATGTTTCTGAAAATTTCTCTGAAAATCCCCGTTTTTCATACATTTCAAGCCTTCACGGCTCCTTTTTCATCCGAATATAGAGGAAGAAAAGAGAAAAAGCACAGAAACATTCAGTTAACATAGACAAAATCACTGTTTTGTCTAAATACGTCTGATCAAATCTCTGTTTATGAAAATTTTCAGTTTGTATGTTTTAAGCAGATATTCCCAACAAAACGCGATCCTGCTTCCAGAGACTTTCTGTTTTTTCATGAATTGAACCTCATCCCTGGACATTGAAAAAAGCTCCACCCGGACAGATGGAGCTTCGTTTTAATTTGTGACTGAAATTTTTCCTGCCAGGATTGAACGCAAAAGCATCAGACTATCTGGCATTTTCCTCCTTCAGTTTTGCGAGAAGGTCTTCATCCGGACGAAGACGCATTTCAAGCCATGCGCGGTTCAGACCGGCTGCTGCTTCATCGACTTCCTTCTGGGACTGCGCATCATTCAGAAGCGGTTCAGCCTGATCAAGAGCGCTCTGAAGTTCAGCTTTGCCTTTATCCAGATAGTCATTCAGATCAACGCTCTTCACCGCGTTGACAACCATTTCGAGCAGCTGCACATCAACATCCGCCTCGATGGGCTGTGTCTTTGTACGCACTTCGATTGTGGTATTGGCAGTGATGTCATTGATTGTCAGCACATTGCCTTTATGCGAAGTGCTCACATTGGAACCTTCAGCCGATTCGATTGCCTGATCTGCCGCAAGAACAACGTCCTGCGCAACGCCTTTATGAGCGAACAGATCTTTCGTTTCTTTCGATCCGTCTTCATGCGTGATGTTGATCGTCACACGATAATCGTCATCAAGACCGTATTTCAGGAATGCCTCATTGGCAAGCGCCTGAATGTCGCCGCTTGTTTCGGTGGTGTAGTCATTCTGATCAAGCGACCAGTTCCATCCAATGTCAAAGTTGTCGCGGAAAGTGAAGTCTTTGTAGTCGCTGCCGAAAGTTTCCTTCAGACCGTCGATCCAGATCTGCCAGCGTTTTCCATAGTAGTCTTTGGTCAAACCGGCATACTGACGGTTGGCGTAGTCGACAAGAACGCCGCCGCCCCACATCGTGGTGCCTTCGTGGCTGAATTCCTGTTCAGACATGCGGTATGTGCCCCATGTCGTGATCAGCGCGCGGGCATTGCGTTCAACCATGTCGCGTCCATGATCATCGAGGTTGTACTCTTCTCCTAGATCAATGGCTTTCTGGATCCAGCTGCCCACAAGGAATTCCTCATGCGTGCCAAGAACCTGATCGGTCAGATCGATGACAGCCATGAAGCGGTCTGCATAGTAGTCAAAGGCAAC
>CAOKFJ010000144.1 GCA_948467695.1 uncultured Allobaculum sp.
AGAATGTCATAGAGACGAACAAGAGATTCTTTGGATGTGTCAGCAGTAAAGTAGACTTTTGATTTTGCCATTTTGTTTTCCTTTTCTAGATTGAATATGAGTCCCTTCACGCTCTGAATCGCGAGCGCTTGAGGACGGATTTTGAATGAATCTGAAATACAGAAAAATGCTGAGTGCAGAAAATCTGCAGAAATGAAAAATGAATTGAGTGGATGTTGAACGAGATAAGGATTGAGGACCAGGCGCATCAATTGCTCAATGGGCGGTTTTCGTCTGGTTCGATGGTTTCCTTACAGTGTGGCTGCCGTCTCGTTTTCAAGACGAACAACAAGATCGGCGTGCTCTTCGATGTCGTAAGTCGCAAAATACGACTCTTCAAGCGGTATCCAGCGCATGCTGAAAGACTCGAGCTTCTCAATGCCCTCGCGATCTGCCAGACGAAGAAGCTGTGTGAGTGGATCGCACGTCGCAAAGACCGTGTAATCAGCAAATGGCCTAAGTGCATAGTTGTGCGCATACGAGCCTTCAAGAATCAGATATGATGGTCTGACAATTTTTCTGGATTCGCACAGCTGCTGCGTTTTGCAGCAGAACGGCTGGTATGACGCTTTGCCGTGTTCCTGAAGCGGAATGAGAATTTCACCGATTACGCGTTCGTAATCAACATTTTCTCCCGGAACCGCCAGCCGGCCTTCGGTTCGCTGGAAAGGTCTGAGAAAGAAATCATCGAGATGAACAACCAGCGCGTCATCGAGATTTTGCGCAATGGCATTGGCGAGTGTTGTTTTGCCCGATCCGCATCGCCCGTCAATCGAGCAGACGATCATTTCGGGATGATCACCGGACATGCCATAAAGCGTCTTTGCAATTTCCTTTGCAGCCTTTTCCACCGTTATCGCCGGTCGGGCATAAGAGCGGGGAAGAGAGTTTGAGGCGATCATGCGGAAGCGCCTGTTTCCTGTGCCTGCTTGAAGCGCAGCACGCTTGTCTTGTCAAGAACCGCAAGCACGAGCGGGATAAGCAGCAGCTGAACGATAATGCCCGGAACAGCGTTCGCAAATGCGGCGGTGAAGAACATGCCAAATGTGTACGGCTGTCCGACGATATGCATCAGGATCGTCATGACGATACCCCAGATGATGCGCCCGCCAAGCATCGCGCCAATCAGCGAAGCGAAAGCTGCGCCAATGGACTGATTCGAGAAGCGCTCGTAGAGCAGTCCGGAAAGCGCGCCGTACGAAGCGAGTTCAAACGCCATAGCGGTTGCCTGCGGGAAAATCGGCGGCATGCCAAACATCAAAGAGCGCATGATCGGCAGAATCAGTCCGATGCCAAGGCCATACTTCCAGCCGCAGATCATGCCGCAAAGAAGCACCGGAAAGTGCATGGGACACAGCATGTTTCCAATCTGAGGGATCTGCCCGGTAAAGAAGGGGAGAACCAGCCCAAGTGCCAGAAACAGCGCTGCGAGTGTAAGTTTTTGTACAGGTTTCAAAATCTTGTTTGCTCCTTTCTATATGATTCACTTTGAGTATACGTTTTGAAAACGCTCGAACCAAATCGATTTTTCTTTAGATTGCATATATTACAGATTTGAATCATCGATCATAGCGAATACTAAGGATGTAAAAGAGCGCAGATAAGCGTCCGCATTGACGCGCGAAAAGAAGCCTAATTCAATGAGACATTCTTTGTGAACAAAAAGGCGTGCTACACTCACATTATGAACAATACAGCAGGCGGGCTGATCCCTCTTGAAAAGGATCTTCTGACCCGCTATCAGAAAACCTATCTTCGAAAAGAAAAGCTCATTCAGGAATGCAATCAGCTTGAAGGACTGTACATGCGCCTGTTTGGCGAGCTGATCGCCGCATGCTTCGAAGCGCAGATCAGCTGCATTTCACGCAAAAAGGAAATCGCGCTTTACCAGGCGGCGTACAATCGCGGAGAAGTCCCGGACCCGGAAAAAATCGCCCTGCAGCTGAAAGCAGTCATGGCTGGCTATCAGGCTTATCTTGAGGAACTGAAACAGGATAGCGAAGACGCCAGACATGCGCGTAAGATTACCGAAGAAGAGCGCCTTAAAATTCGAAAGATTCACCGTGATCTCGTTTTCCGGCTTCATCCCGATCTGCATCCCGAGTATGCGCATGACGAACAAATGGCGGCTCTATGGCAGACCATGACTACAGCGTATGAGTGCATGGATCTTGCGACGCTTGAACAAGTCGCGCTGCAGGTCGCCTCGCTTCTCGATGGAAACACGCAGGCGGCAATGGATCTGAGCGGAGTGGATTTTGAAAAGAAAATCGAAGAGCTTGAAGCGAATATGAAAGAGATGCGGGCGAAGGATCCGTATCAGTATCGAAACTGGATTCATGATCCAGATCTCGTCCAGGAGAAAACGGACGAACTCAATGAACAGCTTCAGCATTACCAGGAATACGCCAGAGAACTTGATGAATGGCTTGCAGAGCTGATCACGCGTATGGAGGAAAGACCATGTCAGAACTGATTCCCTATGACCCAAAGCTTGTGAAGGCGATTGTCAGCAATTCGCCCTCAGATGTGCTCAAACCGCTGAAGACAAGTGTATTTCTCTTTGATTCGTTTATTGCCGGCACAAGCCATCTTGACGATCAGTCTGTGCTCAATGAAATGAAGGTCGGCGATACGCTGACCATGCAAAGAGAGAAGAACGAATATGATCCCAATGCCATCCTGCTCAAAGACGGCAAAGGCAGAAAAGCCGGGTACATTCCGGCTAGAGACAATATCGTTTTTGCGCGACTGATGGATGCCGGCAAGTTTCTTGAAGCGGATGTGCGCGAAATCGAACCGCGAGGACACTTCTGGAAAATCGCGATCGGCATCAGTCTGGTGGATTTCTGATGAATGAAGGGAAGATGCGCCAGGAAGCGTGGAGCCTTTACAGGGAGTACTCTCAGGCAGAACAGCCAGATGCGGCACAGATCTTCATGGCGGAAGAAGCGCTGTCCTGGCTTGTTTTGGTGGAGCGCGATCCATTTGAGCGTGGGGTGCACCGATACAATCTCGCCGGTCTGTATGAAGAGATCAATCGTTTTGATCTGGCAGAAAAACAGCTTCTGCTCAAACTCGATGACGATCCGGATGAGATGACCAGAACAGAGCTTGCCAGACTGTATCTTTATGGCGATGCGTCCATGCGCGATGCGCACAAGGCGTATTCGCTGCTTGAATCCTCCAGACCGGGAATTGAGCGCAATCTGCTTCTTCTGGAGGCGCGGCTTCGTATGGAAGAGCAGATGGAGGTGCATGAAGCGATTGAGCTGATTGAACCCATTATGGAAAGCGCGCAGAACAATCGGGAGTATCACCCGCTTTGGGCAGCGGAAGCGCAGTACCGAGCGCATGAAATCGATCTTGTGTTTTCCAATCGCTCCAGGGCGATCGAAAGGATTGAAGACGCGCTCGACGATCTGATGCTTGCCAGTCCCCGAGATCGGATGCATCCTCTTCACCGTCACATCTCGCAGCGCATTCTGCGTGCGGCGGATGCGCTGGGCGTGGAGTAGCGCTCGTTTTGTTTCTCGATTCGGGAGTTAAGGCGTTGGAGCAGGTCAGCCGATCCATCCGCAAAAGACGTTTCGATAAAACCATACAGACAACAGCTGTCCGTATGCAGGCGTTAGTTGAAGCGTGCCTGCGGCGGACAGCTTTCTTCTCTTGCAAGCCCGCGATGAACGCCAAAAGGTTCCTGAAGCCGGAAGCGCGCCTGTGAGCGGATCATCCGCAGGAGCATGCACGCTCGTCTGCGTATGAAATCAGATAAGATGAAATGAGAAAAGAAAGGAATGCACCGTGCGCGAAAGACGCACGGTCAGGAAGGGATTGTTATGACAACGTCATCCATCAATGGTGCAAAGAAGAAAAAAGTCGCGATTATTTCGACAGGAGGAACAATTGCCGGATCAGGCCGTATCGGTGAAGCGGGCATGTATACCGCCGGCGTTCTGCCGGTCGATGCGATTCTGGAAGGCATTCCCCAGATTCGCGATCAGATCGATCTGGATATGATTTCGGTCTGCTCCAAAGATTCCAACGACATCACGCCAGAAGATCTGTTTGCGATCAAGGAGATTGCGGAAGATCTGGAATATGATGACAGCGTCGATGGCATTGTCATTACGCATGGAACCGATACACTTGAAGAAACAGCGTTTTTTCTCAACCTGATTCTGAATGTTTCTAAACCGGTCGTCATGACCGGGGCGATGCGTCCGGCTACCGCGACCAGCGCGGACGGTCCGATGAATCTCTATCAGGCAATCGCGCTTGCAGCCAATCCCGATGCCAAAGGCATGGGCGTGCTTGCGGTGCTGAGCGATACGATTTATTCCGGTCGCGATCTGACCAAAGTCAATTCGATCAAGACGGATGCGTTTGAAGTCGGTGATCCCGGTCCGATCGGCTATATGCAGGATGGCAATGCGTATCTGATTCATTCGCCATACCGCCGCCATACCACCTATTCCTGGTTTGCCAGATCGGTACCGGACCATCTTGCCAATGTGCAGATTTTCTACGTCCATGCCGGATGCGATCCAAAACTTCTGCAGTATATGCTTGATCATTATGATGGCGTGGTGCTCGCCGGATCGGGCTCAGGCAATTACGCCAAAGATATTCAGGAAGTGATCGAAAACTATGAGGGAAACTGTGTGATTGTTCGCACCAGCCGTCTGCTTGAAGGCGCGGCGTTTGAATCACCGGTCTTCGATCCCAAGCGCAAAACGATCGCGGCGCATCGTCTTTCGCCGCATAAAGCGAGAATTCTTCTGCTTTTAGCGCTGAGTTACAACATGGATCGCGACCGCATCGCGCGTCTGTTCAAGGAATACTGATTTTTCCGCTCTTGTATTCATGCTCGTCTGTAAGGACGGGCTTTTTTATTCTTTACATTCTCTGCAAATGAAAGTTGGGATAAAACACATAGATATGGAATCGAAACCACAAACACATACAACAATAAACGGATTGTTAAAGGTTCATAAAAGCGTTTACATCGATTGAATAGCGTTTGTGGAATCGATTTCATAAAAATTCGAAAAAACAATTGATATAGAATCGATGCCACATTACAATACAGCCATAAAGCAACAGCAGGATTCACATAAAGTGTGAAAGGAGAAATATATGAATCAGTTGATCCATGATCAATTTGAAAATGCGCTCGACGCGCAGCACCGAAAGCACGCTGCAAAATCCGCGGATCGTCTGGCGTATCATCTGATGCCTCCGACAGGATGGCTCAATGATCCCAATGGTCTGCACGAAAAAGATGGTGTGACGCATATCTACTATCAGTTCGCTCCGCAGAATGCCCACGGCACTGGGAAAAAAGGATGGGGTCAGTACTCCACGCGAAATTTCGTTGATTTCAAGGAAGAACCTGTCGCGGTGTATCCCGATTGCGAACTCGACGAAGGCGGCGCATATTCCGGAAGCGCGTATGTGGAAGATGATGGAACGGTATCTTTCTACTA
>CAOKFJ010000145.1 GCA_948467695.1 uncultured Allobaculum sp.
ACTGGGCGACGTACGATGAACTGATGGACTACTACGCCATCGGACAGTGCACGCCCGGAATCATCGCCGTCAATACCGCGACTTTTGTCGGATATTCACAGAAGAAAGCGCCCGGAGCCATTGCCGCGACCGCGGGAATCGTGTTCCCTTCCCTTGTCATCATCATGCTCATCGCATCGCTGATGACATCATTTGCGGACCAGCCGATCGTCCAGCACGCGCTTGCGGGCATCCGCATCGCGGTATGCGTGCTGATCGCGCAGGCGGTTGTGCGCATGTTCAAAGCCGGCGTCAAGGATGTGTGGGGCTTTGGTCTGTTCGCGCTTTTCCTCGTTCTTTCCTACTTCAATATCCTCTCGGCAACGATCGTTGTTGTGCTCGCCGCCATCGCGGGTATTGTCTTTAAAAACATTCAGGCAAAGAACGCGCCAAAACCTGATGTTCAGGCAGTCGATTCTGTCAAAGGACATCACAATAGCACGAATTTACACCAAAAGAAAGTGTCCGCCGACCCGTGTGAAAACGCAACATCCGGCAAAGAAAACATAAGCGAAATCCACTCGCCCGGCGCACAGGAAAGCGCATCCGCTCAAACAGAGAAATCTTTTGAAACCGTAGAGGAAAATAGCGAGGAGGTGCACCATGGCTAGCCTTCTCTGGACGCTGTTTATCGAATTCTTCAAAACCGGTCTGTTCTCGGTAGGCGGCGGACTTGCCACGATTCCGTTTCTGTACGAGATGATGAACCGCTACCACTGGTTTACCGAACAGGATCTGCTCAACATGATTGCCGTTTCCGAATCCACGCCAGGACCAGTCGGCATCAACATGGCGACTTTCGTCGGCTATCAGGCAACCGGCAACAACATTATCGGCGGTGTGCTCACGACCGCCGCTCTGGTTATGCCAAGCGTGATCATCATCTGTATTGTCGCCAAAGTGCTGAGTGCCTCCAAAGACAATCCAACTGTGCAGAATGCCTTCTACGGTCTTCGCCCCGCTTCATGCGCCCTGATCGCTTCTGCAGCGCTAGGCGTTTTTGCGAGCGTGCTGTTTCCGGGCGGATTCACCTTCGGCTCTTCGTTCTGGATTCAGCTTGGACTGATTCTGTTCTTTGGCGTGCTCGCCTTCTCCATCAAAAAGCTTCATCCGATTCTGCTCATCGTCATATGCGCAGTAGTCGGTATCGTGTTCCAGCTCTAGCGTCTCACGATCACATATCCTACAAAAGACACAGTTCGCGCTGTCCCGCTATCGGACAGCGCGTTTTTCGTTTTCAGGTTGAACTATGCAGTCTTATCAAAAACCGCAGCCTCGCACAAACAGTCTCTCCGCTAAAAAACACCGCAGACATGTGTCTGCGGTGCGGATTGTATCGGTCATATGCTGAATACCTGACAGAACGTATTGATAGGGGTTGATCTGTCTGGTGAGTGCATGGACGTATCGATCAGGCGCGTATGCCGGCGCATACGCTTTGTGCGAAAAACTACGCGGCGATCAGGTTGTCGGCGAGTTCTTCCATCGGCGCGATGTCTTTGTCCTGCAGAGATGTTGTAATGGTGACAACAGGATCAACATAAGTGATGTCTTTGCAGGGTTCAAGGATGGTTTTCATCGTTTTAGCCGCGGTCGGCGCCCAGGATCCGTTCTGGATCATGGCGATGGTGCGGTTCTGGAACGCTTTGTGTGTGAGCGTATGAAGCAGACGCTCCATCGGCGGGAAGACGCCGGCGTCATAGGAGCAGGCGATCAGAACGATCTTGCCGCAGCGGTAGCACTGCGCAACCGCTTCATGAATATCTTCGCGTGTGATATCCATGAGTTTGACTTTCTGTCCTTTAGCTTCGAGGATGTCTTTCATCTTGTCGGCAACAACGTTTGTGTGTCCATGAATGGAAGCGACGAGAATCAGGATTTCATCAGTTTCCGGTGTATAGCTCGACCATTTGTCATAGAGCGCGATGTAGTGACCAAGATCTTCGGTCAGCAGCGGTCCATGCAGAGCGGCGATGGTGCGGATATCGAGCGCAGCGGCTTTTTTGAGCAGCGCCTGCACCTGTTTTCCGTATTTTCCGACGATGTTGATGTAGTAGCGGCGCGCTTCATCATCCCAGGGTTCTTCGGCATCGCGAGTGCCGAATTTTCCAAAGCCGTCAGCAGCGAAGAGGATTTTGTCCTTGTCATCGTAGGTCACGATAACTTCAGGCCAGTGCACCATCGGTGCAGTCACGAATGTCAGTGTACGGGAGCCGAGATCGAGTGTATCGCCTTCTTTAACGGCGATGCGGTTTTCTGTAGCGATCGGTGTCATTTCGAAGTTGGGCATCATTGTCCAGGCTTTCGCGCTGGCAACAACCTTTGCTTCGGGGTGTTTTGCGAGAATCGCATCGATGCTTCCGGAATGATCCGGTTCAAGATGCTGGATGACGAGGTAGTCGAGAGGTTCTCCATCGAGCACTTCTTCAACATTGGCAAGCCATTCGTCTGTGCGGCGTCTGTCTACAGTATCCATCAGGACGTTCTTTTCGTCTTTGATCAGATAGGAGTTGTAGGCCATGCCGTTGGGAACTTTATACTGGGATTCGAACAAGTCGATGTCATGGTCGTCGCAGCCGACCGAAAAGACTGTTTCGGAGAGTTTTTCCATAATTGTGTTTCCTTTCCGTCTTGAGCAAAACTCAAGTCTGGGTCGTACAAGGAATATCCCTGTAACGCTTCTTCAATTTTACTTCATTGCGCAACAGAATGTGCTCAGGATGTCCCGAAAGGTTTTCGATTTCTTTTTATCCAAAACAATCGCTTTCCCACCTTTGGCACAATACTTATCGTCATCTTCATGTATGTGCCGATGCAGACGCTGTGTCTGAAGAATCGCTCTGCTTTTTGAGCATGATGAGACTTTGCGCAAGCGGCATCGACAGGCGGTCTGCATGTTCGTTCGCATAGTCTCGAAGCGCTTCAAGCTGATCGTCATCCAGTTCCCCAAGATGTTCCAGTTGATGAATCATCAAGGTCGAAGATCGTCCTTGCAGCGTCTGCACGCGCTCAAACAGCCAGCTTGCTCCCACGCCGCAAAGAAATCCCATCGCAATCACGCCATAAACGCCAAGAAAAACGCTCACCAGACGCGCCATGAGCGTTGTGGGGGCAAAATCGCCAAACCCGGTCGTCGTCACCACCATAAAGCAGTACCAGAGCGCATTTGACCATGAGCCGAAAACTGGATCGATCTGCCATAAAACAAGGGAGCAGAACACGAAAACCGCGGCTAAAGCGAGCAGAAAGCGGATCGTTTTTGTCCGCTTGACGATGAGCGCGAAAAGACTTGCGCGCTTCATCGGATTCCATCCTTTTGAAAACAGACGCTTTGCGGTCCGCTTCTGTCTCTCGCTCAAACCTCCCTGTTCAAACAGCTGCCTGGCATGCGCTTTAAGGGTTTCATCGCGTTCCTTTCGCGTGGCGTCAAGATAATGCGAAGCAATCAGACCGGGGATAACCGCCGCGATGACAATTCCGTACAATCCAATCAGCGATACAAGAATTCTCGCAAGAGGACTAGTCAGCGTCATATCGCCCAGGCCAATCGTGGTTGCGACATTGAAGCCGATCCAAAGCGCGTCGCCAAATGTTTTGATACCCGGATCGCAGAGATAGATGAAGATGCAGTCGACACAGAAAAAGACCAGAAACGACAGAAAAAGCCTGTCCATTCTGGTCTTTCGAATCATGGTCCAATAGGTATGAAATACACGCATAGCCGGCTCCTTTCGGAAGTACCGGTGCGAAATAAGCAGAAAGCATCGGGACATATGCCTGCCCCCGGCTGTCAGATGACAGGATCAGCTGACGGCTATTCTTTTGAAGAAACCGCATATGAAGAAAAATCATCTGACGATCTGTTTTGCGGTTGCTTGAGTTCTTCTTTGAGTTTCGCATTGGCATCCACCGCATCAGAGCCATCGGGTTGTCCAAGAGCGGGAGCGTCGTTCTGAATGCTTTCAACCACCCATTTACCATCGTCAATGCGGACAGTCAGGGTGTAGTAAACCGGTTCAACATCCATCTTCATAATATCTTTTTTCAGACGATCGAGAAACTGATTGGCAAAATCGCCATAGACGAGTTCCTTAACCTGCGCCTCGCCTCCAAATGCGGATGCGATCGCGTTGAGCGGATTGGCGAGAAGATATTCGCCGGCAGCCGATACAGCTGAAGACGTCAGCAGACTGGCATTGATCTTCTCAAGAGGAACCGCAACGCCGTGAACATGAATGACAATTTTGTCGTTGTCGTATTCAACGCTGCCGACCGTGCAGTCTTTCATTGTTTTGACGAAGACCTGCGTCAGCAGCGCGGCGCTTGCCTGTTCGGTTTCTTCCGGATTGCCGTACTGGTCGATTTCCGAGACAAGTGTCTGGTAGAAACGCGTAAACGTTTCTTCATCGCTCAGCACAATTTCATGGTTTTCATTTTCAAGCGTTGTAAAGCTGTCGGCAATGGTCGAGACTTTCGAACCAAGCGCGAATACCGCTCCCGTCAGCACACAGCCAACAGCGATAAGCACGATCACCAGACCGATCAGAATCTTTGTCCAGATGTTTCCTTTTTTTGAATGTGTGTTTGTGTTTTTCATGCGCTCATTATAGCGCCGGCGCAAATCGCTTATCACTCTTTTGAACATTTGCATCGCGCACACAGTCTAAATCGAACAAAATAGCGCATCTGTTCGCGCAGATCTCAAATGCGCAATTCGAAAAGAGTCCAGAAGACAAAAAGAAAAGCGGAACTTTCGTTCCGCTGAAATTTCAAATGGAGCAGGTGATGAGAATCGAACTCACGTAGTCAGCTTGGAAGGCTGAAGTTCTACCATTGAACTACACCTGCAATGGTGGAGAGAGGCAGATTCGAACTGCCGAACCCTAAGGAACTGAGTTACAGTCAGCCGCGTTTAGCCACTTCGCTATCTCTCCATGTGCCAATGGTGGAGGCTAACGGGCTCGAACCGCTGACCCTCTGCTTGTAAGGCAGACGCTCTCCCAACTGAGCTAAGCCTCCATCTCTTTGGCGCTTCATTAATATAACGCATTTTTCTCAGAATGCAAACCTTAACGGAAAGAAATTTTACAAACAGCGAATTTTCTTCACCGCTCAAATTCCGATCAGCTTGCTCATGCACTGCCTTGCGCATTCCGGATCCAGTCTGAAGCCGCTGGTTCTACCGAGAGAAATACAGATAAACCAGCGCAGGAAACGAAAACAAAAAGAAAAGCGGAACTTTCGTTCCGCTGAAATTTTAAATGGAGCAGGTGATGAGAATCGAACTCACGTAGTCAGCTTGGAAGGCTGAAGTTCTACCATTGAACTACACCTGCAATGGTGGAGAGAGGCAGATTCGAACTGCCGAACCCTAAGGAACTGAGTTACAGTCAGCCGCGTTTAGCCACTTCGCTATCTCTCCATGTGCCAATGGTGGAGGCTAACGGGCTCGAACCGCTGACCCTCTGCTTGTAAGGCAGACGC
>CAOKFJ010000146.1 GCA_948467695.1 uncultured Allobaculum sp.
GCATACGGCAAATCAAGCTCGACTTCAAATCCAGGCGCGCTGACAAAAGGCACGGCATCTTTCATCGGCAAGTCGCTGCTTCCGCTCTCTCTTGGAAGAATGGCGCCGTTTGAAACAAAAGCGACAAGATTTCTCGATTCGAGTTCCTCTCGAATCTTCTGCTGATCCACGCTCAGTTCATAGACTTTCTGCAGATACCTCTTTTCGTCGTCTGAAAGATGGTCATAAAACAGATAGCGTTCAACAAGCGAAACAATCTGCCTGAAAATAAGGTCGATCATATTGCCGGCAAGAATCGATCGGCCTCGTGCGGGAAAAGACGCATTGAAGCAAAGAACAAGCGCTCCGCTGTCCGGATCGATCGTGCAGGCTGAGCGTTCAAGCACTTCCTGACAGCACGAAGCGCACGATACTTTTCCGTTAGTCTTCGACCCAGAGCCGTCATGCGTCTGGCAGGCAATTCCTTTTCCAAACATACGCATCAAAGCATCCTGCAAAGCGATGCGCTGTGCTTTATGCGCATATAAATGCCTTGGAAAATTCGGCTTGGCGATATGTACGGAAAGCGAAGAAGGCGAGGCAAATGGATCCGACTGGACGTGATCGACAGAAAGCACAAATCCATCAAACTGCCATTCGCCTTTCAAAGCGCGATAGTTGGGATATCCTCGTCCATTCATCGATCGAATCTGCGATTTCATCTGTTCTGCACTGTTCATAAATTACCTCCCGCGTCCTGGGTGCTCTTGTTTCGATGGCATTGCGCAGGACGTTTTTTTCTTTGTCTATCGTATCTTCTTCAAAGCACATTTCCGCTTTGAATTGCCCATAGTCAAAAAAGGCATCCGACCATACACGTGGATCGGATGCCTGAACGATCAAAATTCGAATAGCTCCTGCAATATGCTCATTCGTTATGTGCAGTCTCGCGGTTTATCTGAAACAAGACAAGGAGAATTTTCGCCTACTCTTCTCTTGTCTGCAGAAGCTGTTTTAAAAGCGAACGCAGTTTCAGACTCTCGCCAAAGCCATTGACAAGCAGACAGATCAGCAGCGTCAGAGCGACTGTCATAACCGCTTTAAGCGGATCGTAGACAAACAGTTCCAGAACCGGACGTATTGTCAGCACGATTCCCAGCGCGCAGCTTATCGCAAGCACGCTCCACATCACTTTCTGATATGTATCAGAAAGCGTCTTTCTGAGAAGACCTGCGCGAACCAGACGAAGCAGATCCGCTCTCTGGCTTTGCACAAGCAGAATTAATAACTGCCGAAGCGCAATGACGCCTGCAATCAGAAACAGCAGCGCTTCGACAAGACATGCGGTAATGAGCGTCAGATTGTTTCTTCGCAGATTGCGCACCATCGCAAATCCGTCAAAGGAAGAGAACGTCGACGCATCCCACTGCTTCATAAACTCGAGTCCATCCTGCATAAGTGCATCTGCACCATACGCAGAGGAGGAAAGCTTGGTAAACGTTTCAATCGGTGCCGGGACAGCTGAGACATCCATAAGCATTTGCGGCGTCATGTACCAGGTTTCACCGGCACCTGAGTATTCCTCATTCAGAGCCGCCTCGTCAGGATTCATGTACAGCACATCAGCTTCCACAACCAGAGCTTTTTTCGCTTCAATCATCTCTTCAGCCGTAGACACAGGTACAGCCGGATGTCCAACCAGAAACCATCCCGATCGTATTTCTCGTGTGTTGCCTTCTTTGATCATTACCGGAATCTGCACATCAGCGCCAAATTTCTCTTCAAATTCCTGCGCCGAAAGAAGATTGATCTGTCCGCTCGAACTGCTTTGCACGATATCTTCTGTCGGCAGTGCATATACAGGCGGATGATCGAATGCGGCAGCGTCAGCCATCATCGTAATCTGCGTATCTTCAAACCGCTCAGCTGCCTGCTTAAAAAATGCGGAGATCGCCTGCGAATCTTCAAATGTGATGGATGCATCTGCATTCACCATCGTGCGCTCATCTATAGCGGGCACTGGCGTATTTGCGGCAATGACAGACAAACCAAGACAGGACGATGTACTGAGCAGTGCAAGCAGGCAGATCAGATGAAATCCCTGACTTCGATATAACGGTCGAAGAATCAGATCTTTGGACGACGCCGCTTTTCGAATATGAAGGCGTCTGTTCGAAGAAATTCTTTTTGCTCCCGGATCAATCACGCCGGCAAGCAGGACGCAGACAATCGCAAGCCCAATCAGCATGCATAACGCCACCCATCCCATAGCGGGAAATGCAAAAGGCAGACATACAGGGAACGTGGCTGTTCCTGATGCTTCGCTCAAACTTTCAGCGATCGTCATAGCTGCCTTCCACAAAAGCACTCCAAGAGCGAATCCTCCACTCAGAACCGCCGCCTGCAGCGCGAGCATCGTCTGCGTCTGCATTTTGCGGCATTCTTTTTTCGGCATTCCCGAACGGTATAGGCGTTTAATATTCTTCCGGCTTTTCTGGATCCAAAGTAGATCGAGCGAAAGAAGCACACAGGCAACAAAAAGAGTCGACGCGCCGATAATCACACGCGCGGCGCTCAGACGATGCGTGCGATCAGAATATTTATACTGATCGCGCTGGTAGTTGATGTTAGCATTCGGCAGCGCTTCTTTGATCTGCTCAAGCGAAACACCATCGTTAAGCTCATACCAGCCGCTGATCAAGGTGTTTGAGGGCATATCCTTTTGACGCAGGACAAAGCGGGAAAAGTTATGCGGCGCTATGCCGCTCACCCTCATTGTCCCCAGGACGGATTTTTCACCATACGCATCCACCTGTTCCACCTCAACCATATCTCCGATCGAAACATCAAACAGAATCGCGGCAGGATACGTCACGAGAATCTCATTTTCTTTCGGATACTCGCCAGAGATCAGCTCGGGATACAGAACGGAGGGATCAGAATCGAAATACAGCGCAGTGTCTCGTCCTTCAACCGCACCCGGAATATTGGTGCTGATCGAGCGCAGCGTATACAGATCGCCGGACTCTGGAACACTTTGACCATTGAGTTCAAAATCGTATTTTCCGGTGGAATCGGCAAACTGCGTATTGTATGCCGACAGAGAAAAATGCATCATCCAGCCGCATGTATACAGCAGCGAGGAAATCAGCAGAACAATAATCGCAGCCAAAACACTTTTCTTGTCGCGTTTAAGCTGACGCAATGCCAGCCATGTTTTCGTTCTCGTTTTCATACAAGCCTGCCGTCTTCAAGATGAAGAATTATCTGCGCCATGCCGGCAAGATAGTGATCATGCGTGATCACTAGCATCGTCATGCCGTTTTTATGCAGCTCTTTAAAGATCGATATGATTTCATCGCGGCTGATTTCGTCCAGATTTCCGGTCGGTTCATCGGCCATGAGAATGCGTGCATCGCTGTAGAGCGCTCTTGCGATGGCGACGCGCTGCTGCTGACCTCCGGACAGTTCATCGGGCATATTGTTCTCTTTTGACTCGATGGAAAGCTGAGCAAGAATGCTTCGCGCTTTGTCCCAGTCCGGCTTCTTTTTTCGCAGGATATCGGGAAGCACTACGTTTTCGAGTACAGACAGGTAGCTGATCAGATTGAAATCCTGATGGATGAATGCGATCGCGCCGGTGCGCAGTTCGCTTTTCTGTGTATCGTTTGCCATGCAGACATCCAGATCCAGATTATCCTCGTCAAGCACAATCCGGCAGTGTCCGCCCGGATCCGGTGCAAGAATGCCGGCGATGACATTGGCGAGCGTCGATTTTCCCGAGCCGGACGGACCGGTAATCGAGACCCACTGGCCATCAGGAATCGTGCAGTCGATATTCTGGAGCGCGCGGGTTTCGCCTGAAGGCGTTTTGTACGTTTTTGACAGATTTTTGATGGTTATCATAGAAATCCCCCTTCTTCTCCAATAACCTAGAAGATCAGCATACTTGTAGCGAAAGAACAGAAATCGCCTTTATCTACTCGAGTTTCTCTCCTAAAAACGTGTGTTTTAGTTACAGTATCTATTTTACAATCTATACATCCAAAAAAAACGATTTCTTAGACGTTTCGGGATAAATGAAATCCTGATGCATCAATGAATTGCTCATCTTGAAACCCTTGCCATCGCATGCGCAAAGACAAAAAGCATCCGATCGTTCTGGACACAATCGGATGCTGATGGGATAAGGTTATGCTTCCCTAATGCGGAAGCAGAAATTTCAATGCAGCTAGACTAATTGCAGCCGCCGGACATATTGCTTTCCAGATCGGCTTTCACCGCTTTGAAGGAGAAATCCATATCTTCGGATTTTATGCCGTCAGGAGAGAGCGTATCGATCAGATTTTTCATCTTCTCGATGTCTTTGAATTTCATGGTGAAATTGAAACTGTCTTCACTCATATCCATTACAACGTCTTCGAGTTCGATGCCAAGAGATGCAGAAGCAATACCGATCATCGATTCTTCATTCTCTTTAATTACCGCTTTCACCTCGTCAGTAATGGGTTCGCCAATTTCTTCTTCAATCAGCGTGATCGGAATCACATAGTCTATCTCGATCGAATCGACTTCTTTGTCTTCCGCAGGCGCGTGAATACGCATCGTCATGCTCAAGCCGTTCACCGATGTGGTGCAGGTTGTGCTTGCTTCCGCACTCGCTCCGCCCGTCGAACCGCCGCATGCGGCAAGAAACAGCGTGGAGCAGAGCAGAAGTGCTGCTCGTGCTTTTTTCATATACAAATCCTCTTTCTCAAGATCCGCCTCAAGAATCTCTGCAGGTGCGATGGGACGCTCAATACGTCCTATTCAATCTTTTCTGCGTTCTGAGTGGATCAGGTTTTTCGGGAGCGCTAGTCGCAGGTAGCGTTTGTGGAGAGCTCTTTTTTCATCGCCGAGAAGGTGAAATCCATTTCGGGAGTCTCTTCTCCCTCCGGTGTCATGTCTTCGACCAGTTTGCGGATTTTGTCCATGTCTTTCAGTTTGATCGAGAAGACAAGGTTTTTATCCTTGACCGACATGTCGATATCCTCTTTCTCGATGCCAAGCATGTTGCTTAGAACTGCGCCATACGCTGTTTTCGCCTGTTCGATCGCTTCTTCGATCTGCTCGTCATCGAGTTCGATGCCCGCCTGTTCCTGAATCATCGAAAAGGGCATCTCCATATTCATTTCCATAGACGTGATGTCTTTGTCTTCTGCCGGCGCTTCGAGAACGATGGTCATATTCATTCCCTCAAGAGAAGCGTTGCAGGTGGTTTTTACCGCTGTGGATACATTTGTCGATCCGCATGCGCCAAGCAGGAGCGTGGAGCACAATAAGAGTGCCGCATGTCTTTTTTTCATCATCAAATACCTCTATCTATTTTTCTCTTTCTTCCGTTTTATCCTGTGCAGACTTAGCGTGTTCTGAAATCTCGCCATTTTCAAAGCACCCCAAGCCTCTTTTAAAATTCAATGCACTGGTTAATCACAGTGTAGCGAAACCGCCCGAAAAAGAATATAAAAACCGTTTATGCAGCCATTTGTGTCGATTTAATGTCCT
>CAOKFJ010000147.1 GCA_948467695.1 uncultured Allobaculum sp.
CTGGCCCTCTGGGATCCGGTCTGGCTGCTTCTGTCGGCATGGCTATTGCCGAAGAATTCCTGGCTGAACGTTTCAACCGCCCGGGTTACCCTGTAATCGATCACTTCACTTTTGTTGAAGTCGGCGATGGCGACCTCATGGAAGGCATTTCTCAGGAAGCTCTTTCCCTTGCCGGCACGCTCAAACTGTCCAAACTGAACATTCTCTACGATTCCAATAAAATCTCCATCGAAGGCGATACCGACGCTGTATTCGCGGACGATGTAACCAAACGCATGGAAGCTCTTGGCTTCTCTACATGGACGATTGAAGATGGAAACGATCTTGAAGCCATCGGAAAAGCGATCGAAGAAGCGAAAGCAGATCGCGAGCATCCTTCGTTCATTACCGTTAAAACAAAAATCGGCTACGGCAGCCCGAAGGAAGGTCTGGCAAGCAGCCACGGCGAACCTCTTGGCGCTGACAATGTCACAGCTCTTAAAGAAAACCTCAACTGGCCCAGCCAGGAAGCTTTCTATGTTCCTGAAGAGGTTTACGAAAACTTCAAAGAACTCGCTAAACGCGGACAGGCTGAAGAAGACGCCTGGAACAAAATGTACGCTGAGTACAAAGCCGAGTTCCCTGAACTGGAAGCAGAATACCGCGAAATGCTTAACCCGAACCCCGACATGGAAGCTCTTGAAAAAGCCGACCTGTTCGAAGTTCCCGCCAAAGCAGAAGCTACACGTGTATCTTCCGGACGCATCCTGAACAAACTCAAAGACGTTATGCCAAGCCTCGTAGGCGGTTCTGCCGACCTTGGTCCCTCGAATAAAACCTACATGAACGGCGAAGGCGACTTCTCCGCTGAAAACCGCGGCGGACGCAACATCCACTTCGGTGTACGCGAACTTGCCATGGCGGGCATCGCAAACGGTCTTGCTCTTGCAGGTCTGCGCCCCTATATCGGCACATTCTTCGTATTCTCCGACTACGCTAAACCTGTAGCTCGTCTGGCTGCGCTGATGAATCTGCCGGTAACCTATGTTTACTCGCATGACTCCATCGGTGTAGGCGAAGACGGACCGACTCACCAGCCGATCGAACACCTTGCTTCCTACCGTTCGATCCCCAACATGATCGTATTCCGTCCGGCAGACGCTAAAGAAACTGCAGCAGGCTGGCAGCTTGCCGCAACACGCACTACAGGCCCGACTGCTCTGATTCTGACTCGTCAGAATGTTGAACAGCTCGAAGAAACATCCAAAGAAGCCCTCAAAGGCGCATACATCGTTCGTGACTGCAAAGGCGAAACACCTGAATGCATCCTGATCGCTTCCGGATCTGAAGTTGCACCGACACTCAAAGCCGCTGATCTGCTTGCTGCAGAAGGCGTTGACGTACGTGTTGTTTCCATGCCTTCCATGGAACTCTTCGAAATGCAGAGCGACGAATACCGCGAATCCGTACTGCCCCGCAGCGTGCGCAGCCGCGTAGCTGTTGAAGCATCCAAAGACTTTGGATGGGGACGCTATGTTGGTATCGATGGCGACGTTGTCGGCATGAAGAGCTTCGGCACATCCGCTCCCGGATCCCTGCTCTTTGACTACTTCGGATTCACTGCAGAAAACATCGCCAATACGATGAAAAACGTTCTTGCACGCACCGCGAAGTAAGCAAAGCATCCGCACAAGCAGTTCTTTAGAAACTGCATTACCATACACAACTCAACAGGCAGGCACTCGCTTTACGCGAAACGCCTGCCTGTTTTTTTCATGTTCAACGCATAGGCGCCTATGGAAATGCGCATGAGCCTCTGTCTCAAACTTCGCAGAAGAGCCAATGCGATATACTGAAAGCAATATGAAAGATGGAACGATATCGCACTCGCTTTTTCTGCTGCGCAGGCGATTTTGCACGAGCGGCAGGGAACTTGGCTATCCGATATCGCCATAAGGAGAGATTTATGAAACGCATACGATTGATCTTTACGACTATGCCGGGCACATTCTTCGCATGCTGCCCAAAGGCATTCTGCTGTCGACCAGCGCCAATGGGGAAATGGATACGATGACCATTGGCTGGGGAAGCCTGGGAACAGACTGGAGCCGTCCGGTTTTCACCGTGCTTGTACGCAAAAGCCGCCACACTAAAACGCTTATCGAAGCCAATCCCGAATTCACCATCAACGTGCCGCTTGAAGGCGCTGATGTACGCAAGATCATTTCCTGGTGCGGCACGCGCTCTGGACGTGATACCGACAAGTTTGCGGACTGCGAACTTCATGTCGTGCCGGGAGAGAAGGTCGCAGCGCCGGCGATTGCCGAACTGCCCCTCACGCTTGAATGCAAAGTCATCTATAAGCAGGAGCAGGACAAAGAGGCAATTAAAGAAGATATCCTCAAAAGCCATTATCCCAACGGCGATCTGCATACCGCTTATATCGGCGAAATCGTAAACGCGTATATTCTTGAAAAATAATATGAATAGCAAACGCCAGCGCATCTCTGCCTGCATCAGACAGAGTGACGCGCTGGCGTTTTTGTGTCTGTTCGATCGGTATTTCATATGTGAAAGCTGAGAATTATAGCGTTGAACAGGGTACAGGATTGAAATTATAATCAAGGTGAAAATACAAAACGCAAGCTGGATATAGCGAAATTTGCTTTTAGAAAAACAGATTCGCTGTCGATCAGCTTCCTGAAGTGAGATTGAGCCGCACATAAATACCGATGTGAAATCTCGATCGACTGCAAAGCAAAGGAGGTGCATTACGGTGATTGATCCTGATCTTAAAGAAGAAAAATGTTATCCCTCGCTGCTTGTTCGGCTGATTGGCGGGATAGGGGTAATGCTTCCTGTGTGCATAATACTTGATCCTGCGTTTGAATCGTACCTATGGTGGGTAGCGCCTTATATGGCCAAATCGGTGGCGATTCTGCTGCCGCTCACCACCCTGCTGCTCGTTAAAGCCGGACAGTTCTTCAGTTCCTGGCAATATCGCAAATATGGTTTTGCCCGGTGGTTCTATACGGACGCAATCTGTTCGATGCTGATCTTCCTGATCGCAAATCTGCTTATCCCGTGCGTAGGTCGTCTGAATGTCTGGTGGCATTTATTAGCGCTGGATGCGGCAGGTCTCACCCTGCTTATTCTCTCGGAACTGTATGTATTCAAAAAGATGAGAAGTGAAGAGATAAAAATCTCTGCATGAAAGGAGCATAACTATGGTTGATCCAAAATTGAAAGCTGAAAAGGGATATCCATCCTGGTATGAACGGGTGTTTTTCGCGCTCGCCGTTGTTCTTCCCGATTTTGTTGTGTTTGCCCCGGGATATGTGGCTCATCCCGTGCATATCGGCAATTATTCGAGTACGGATGGAACGTGGATGACTTGGATATGGCTGTTCGCGGTTTTGCTGCAGTATGAGTTTTCGCTGCGTATCTATCGAAAAAACGGATTTGACAGCTGGGTGATTGCGGATCTGCTCAGCGGTATTGCTGTTTTCGGTATCTCGAACTGGATGGTGCTGATCGGCAAAAATGTGAACACCCCCTGGCTCATTGCGGCAGACATCACTGCAATCGTCTTTTTAGCTGTCTATGAACTGCTGACTTACCGCAAGCTGAAAAAAGAACCGACGGAAGTTCAGTTCAGTTAAGATCGAAACGGCTTTGGCGGGATGGAAGATCCGGCCGGAAGCAGAACTGGATAAACGTATTCTGAGCTGGTGAAGACGGCTCGATTTCTGGAAATATTTCACGTAGAATCACAAACCAAAAGCGACACCTGTTCATCATTCAGGTGCCACTTTTGCGATTTATCGATAGAGAATATGGTATGCCTGCCTCTTCATGAAGAGGCAGGCATACGGTTGAAAGATTACTGATTATATCGCTTTGAGAAAGGAGTCCATAGAATGGACGACGGGTTTGAAATCGGGCTGCGGACACTCCGGCATATTGCGCAGAGCTTCTTCGCACCAGTCAGCGATGCGGGCGCTGATTCCGGTAAAGAATTCGTCATGCGGCTTATTCTGGCGCGTTGTCGTCGCGAGCAATTCTTCGGCAAGAGAGGGCAGTTCTTTGATGGAATGCGATGTTTTTGCATAGCCGCGTTCTTCAAAAAACTTCGCGTTCTGCGTTTCGCAGCCAGGAATGCCTCCGGCAAGCAGCAGTGGAATGCCCGATGCGGCGGCTTCAGTAATTGACAGACCGCCCGGCTTGGTGATGTAGAGGCTGGCAAGCTGCAGGTATTCGAACATGTTCTTGGTAAATGAGACGGGCGAGACCGCATGCATGTTCCAGCGCTCGATGCGCTTGTACAGTTTCTTGTTATTGCCGCAAAGCACGAGAATGTGCAGATCGGGATTTTTATGCAGAAGATCTTTAAGCGAATGCAGCATCGGCCATAAGCCGTTGAGCCCCATGCTTCCGCCGCCGACAAGAATATAACGCTTGTCGGGATCGAGTTTGAGCGAGCGGGCTGCCTGCTGTTTTGTCATGCGCAAATCGAACTTGTGATCCACAGGAATACCTAAAGGAAGAATGCGCGAGCGTTCAACGCCGTTTTCCATGAATTCGTTGACGAGATCAGGATGCGGAATGCACATCCAGTCCGTTTTAACGTCGCGTTCAAAGGGAATGCAGGTATAGTCCGTCGCGATCATCATGCAGGGCGGGACGCTGTAGCCGTGCTGCTTGAGCCAGGTGAGCATCAAGCCGGGATAGGGATGAGAACACAGAATGAGATCGACAGGATGCTCTTTCAGCCATGCGTGAAGCACAAGAGCGGTTTTCTTCTGCACCGCAAGAACCGGGTTGGGAAGATCGAGCTTTGTCTCGCCCTCCTGATAGAGACGGCCGATCTGATAGACGGCGCCGAACAGTTTGGGGGACAGCTGAACGAGCGAGACATAGGCGCTTCCTACGCGCTCAGCCATGGCCTGCGAGCGCAGAGTGTACGGATCGAAGAAAGTGACGTTCCATCCGCGATGTCTGAATTCTTTGACCATCGCCTGGGCTGCGGAGTTGTGACCGCCGCCGGTCGAACAGGACATAATTAATGCTTCCAAAGCAGACTCACCTCCAGTACAGGACGCTCTTCTCTTGAAGCGCTCAAACGAAGCAGCACGCTTGCGCTGATGAGCAGTGTTCCAAGAAGAACGATCAGGTTGACGTGTCCCATCCAGCACAGTGCGGGAAGAAGCAGGAACACAAGACCGGTCAGATAGAAATCCGGTCGTACCTGGATAATCAGTTTAAAGAACAGAAACAGCGCGGCAAGCGTAAGGAACGGAATTGCGCTGAGCTGCGCGGCCCATAAAGCGAGAAGGGAGCCGAAGGTTGCCGCAATGCCTTTGCCGCCGTGAAAATGGTAGAACAGCGGGAAGAGATGCCCGAAGACAGGCGCCCACATCACAACCGCGATACCGAATTTTGCGATGTCCGCTTCGGTGAG
>CAOKFJ010000148.1 GCA_948467695.1 uncultured Allobaculum sp.
CAATGAACTCATCTAAAAGCGCAGGTCGCTGGCATATGCCGAAGATACCTGCGCTTTTGTGTGTTCAGGGTGCAAAACGGGAATGAAAGCGCACACAGTCAACCGGTTTTTACAAATTGCTTTTGTTACACTTTATTTACATGATTCCCGCACGGGCGTTTTTTCGGGAATCTCCAATTCAGAGAAAGGAATTGTGCAATGAACAAAAAGACAACGAGATGCTTTGCTGCGCTGCTTGCCGCAAGCATGCTCCCGCTGCCGCACGCTCCTGTATTTGCGCGCGAAGAAGCGGCAGAACCGTTTAGCGAGACACAGAACTCCCGCTACGAAATTTATCCTGTACCTCACACTGCAGTGTATCCGGATACACCGCAGGAATTTACCGTCAGCAATGACGTGAATGTTGTCTACGAATCCTGCATCGATGAAGATACGAAGAACTATCTTCAGGAAGTGCTCGATCAGTACAGCCTGACCATTTCGGCTTCCGAAGAAAAAGTCGAAGGAAAAACGAATATTCTGCTTGGCATCGACGGCTCGAACGAAGCGGCTGATGCGTGGTTTACGGCAGACAAGGCGGTCAGCGACGATCTGTTTGCGAAAAACGACGCCTACGCGGTGGATGTAGATGCGGATGGAAACACACAGGTCATCGCAATTCTGGGCAAAGACGAAACCGCGGCATTCTATGGGGTGACCACGCTTGATATGATGCTCTCCTCGTTTGAAGGAAACCGTCTGATCGAAGCGAGCATTGAAGACTACTCCAGCAAAGAACTGCGCGGCTTTATCGAAGGCTTCTATGGCGGCTTCTCCTATGAAGCGCGTGAAAGCCAGATCCGTTTTCTGCGCAAAGTCAAAGGCAACATGTATGTGTTCGCTTCGAAAACCGATCCCTATCATGGCGGAAACAACTGGGCGCAGACCTATCCCAAAGAAGAACTCGACAAGATCGCTCATCTTGTCAGCGTCGCCAAAGAAAACAAAGTGCGCTACGCGTGGTCGTTCCATGCGGGCAAATCGGGATTCCTCAACAACGTTTCTTCCGATCCGTCCTCCTCGACCTATGCGCAGTATCAGGAACGTCTGAACAAGCTGTACGCAAAATTCGACCAGCTGTATGAAGTCGGCGTTCGCGACTTTCATATTCTCAACGACGACTACAACTCCGGAAGCTATGCGGATATCGCGCGCTTCCTCAATGATGTCAACGCATGGCTCAAAGCCAAAGGCGACTGCGGACCGCTTGTGTTCTGCCCGATCAACTACAACATCACCTGGGGCAACACTGCAGCGGAAATGGCTGTGTATAAAACCGCGCTTGATAAAGACATTCTGCTCTACTGGACCGGTGAAAAGGTCAACTGCCCGGTTATCCAGAGCGATGTCGACTGGATTTACGACCGCACCGGAAACGAAATCGTCAACTGGCTCAACTACCCGTGCTCCGAGCATGACAAAGCCGGCATGTATCTGGGAAGCATCGACTACTATTTCCATGATGCCGACAATCTGCAGCACACAAAAGGTCTGATGTCCAACCCTGTCAACTACCCCGAAGCAAACAAAGTCGCTTACTTCCAGCTCATGTCCTGGCTCTGGAACAACGACAACTACTCCGCGGTAGCCGATGAAGTATGGCGAAACAGCTTCAAATACATCGAACCTGAAGTGGCCGACAGCTACGAAGTGATCGCGCGCCATGTTTCCAACTGCCCGGATTCCGGACGCTATCCCGGCGGCTTCCCCGAATCGGAAGATCTTAAAGCCGATCTTGAAAGCCTGCGTGAATCCATCCTGGCAAACACCGCCAGTCTTGATGACGCTGATTACACAAGCGTAAAAGCCGAATTTGAAGCGATCATTGCGGCAGTTGCCGATATGAAGGCAAACTGCACCAGTCCTGAACTGCTTTCCGACTTGACTCCATGGCTCAATTCGCTTGACGCCGTGGCGAAAGCCGGCAGCTATGCGCTCGACTGCTACAAAGCGCTCGAAGAGCAGGATGCGGAAAACGCCTGGATCAATCTGTCCCGCGCGACAGCCGAACTGGCAAAATGGGACGACAACTCTCCGCGCGAATACCCTGAAAAAACCGCAAAAGCCGGATCGAAGCGTCTATATCCTTTTGTAAACCGCGTTCTTTCGCATCTTTCCAACCAGGTGCTTCCAGTTATTGACCCCGCGTATGATGGCTATACACCGGTTGTCTACACGAACTATCCGGAAAACGGAAACACCGCCAAGATGATCGATGGCGATGAATCGACTTACGCTTCCTGGAACCAGGTGCAGGTTGCCGGCGACTACTATGGCGTTGATCTTGGACGCGTTGTCGACCTGCACGATGTTGAAATCATTCAGGGCGAAACCGACACGCATCACGACCGCTTCCACGAATCCACGCTGGAATACTCCGTTGACGGCACAAACTGGACAGCGATCGAAGAAAACATCAATGCTTCGCGCATCACGAAAACCGGACTTGATGTCAAAGCCCGCTACGTTCGTCTGCGCGTGACCGGCTTTACCGATCCCAACCAGCCAAACAAAAAAGACTACTGGCTGCGTGTCCGCGAATTTGCGGTAAACAAAACCGACCGCAAAGCCAACGAAGCGATCTATACCTCTCTGGCAGATGCCAAAGGCGCTGCCGTAACGGCATCCGACACTGTCATCACGCTTGGCGCACCGGCAAGTCTCTCTCTTGAAAAAGACGATTATATCGGCATCAAACTGACCAGACCTGTCTTTGCGAAATCCATCACTGCCGCCAATCTTCCGGATGGCGCTGTGATTGAATACTCGCTTGATGGAGCGGCGTGGTCCTCTTCGGCAATTGATGGACGCGAAACGGTTCGCTTCGCGCGAATTCGCAATACGAAAGATACAGCCATTGCGTTGCCCGCCAATCTTTCCCTTGTTCTGACTAAATCTGCAGGCGCCGAGCCCAAAATCACGACCGATCTGCCGCTCAAGGAAGGAAACTGGGCAACACTGTTTGACGGCAACAAGAAAACCTACGCCTGGACAAGCATCAACCAGGCTGCCGGTCAGGTGATTCATATGGATCTCGGCCGTGAACTTCCGTTCAACGCGCTCTCCATCTATATGGCGGAAAACCGTCCGCGTCTGTATCACGGCACCGTTTCTGTATCGAAGAACGGCACAGACTGGACACCGGTTCTGACAGTCGACGCCTCGAATGACCAGACGACAACGGATGGCGCGCTGCGCTATCAGCGTACAGAAGGCGATGGCTCGCTGATCCGCTACATCAAACTCGATATCACCGACAGCGCCAAAGAAGAACCGCTAGAACATTCCGCTTATCTCAAACTCCATGAAATCGAACTCAACGACGCTCCGCTTCCCGCTGATGCACCATCTCTTTTTGTCGGCGGCGAACAGAACATGGATGCCGCAGCCGATCTTGATCTGACGACATTCTTCGAACCTGCGGCAGATCACGGCTCACTCGAATACATCGTTCCCGAAAACAACGAGCGCAACTGTCTGACGATTGTGCAGGGAACCGAAGACTTCTCGCATGCCAAAGTTGAAGTGCTTCTTGATGAAAATGGCGAATGGACAGAGCTTGGCTCTCTGGATCAGTCGCTCAACCGTCTGAGACTGCCTGAGGGCTCTGTGGTACGACGCGTACGCATCTCGTGGAGCGCCGATCAGCCCAAGCCGAAGATCTACGAGATCATGATGACCGATATCGAAGGAGAACAGAGTGCGGACAAGACACTGCTTTCCATTGTTGTTCGCTATGCGGACAGCCTGCGCACGGAACTGTTCAAACTGACAGATGCCGAGAAAGAAGCATGGGCAAAGGACAAAGCCGACGCGCATGACATTCTCGAGAATTCGAAAAAACAGAGCGAAGTTGACGACAAAGCAAAATCGCTCAACCGCAAACTGCTTGAAATGCGTCTGCTTCCCGATGAATCTCTTCTTTCCAAAGGCGAATAGAGATCTGCCCTTTTCGCAGGATGGCACAGCTGAAATAGCTGATTTCGATTCCGTCTGCATCTGCATACCTGCAGCGACCTGAAATAAATTCGAGCTCCGCTTTTCGACTGCCTGATCAATACAGCAGTCTGGAAGTGGAGCTTTCTTCATGTATAAGTGTGTCAGACGAACAGCTGAACATCGAACGGACAATAAATAACAAACAAATTCAAAAAATAATATTTACGCTTTGAATAAAAGCTGTAAGGCGTTATTATATAGACACGTTAGTCATACCGATTAACTACAGCATTCTCTCTCTGGAGGGCATTGGCGAAACTGTGCAGCCATACGCTATCCACGCCCGCGGACCGGGGCATTTGTCCGAGGTTTGTAAAAGGATGACTTGACTGCATGCAGCAGTGCAGCGACTGCCCAAGCGTTCATAAAAAACCGCCTTTCTGTGTCTCGATTGTCGTTATCCGTCAATGCCCTCCGCCTGTTTATGCCATTTAAAAAGCCGCCGATATAATTTGAGCATATATATCGGCGCTTTTTTTGTTGAATGAAATATAAAAATAGACTGTTAAAAATAGCGTCGGACGCTTGTAATGGCGGATGGATGCTGTATACTGGCAACGTGGCACTGAGAGCTCCAGTTGTCACACTGAAAATCAGTCTCAGCTGGTTTGCGCATGCGTCACCGGTTGAACCTTGAGACTGTTGATAAAGGAAACATGAAGCGGTCATATTTTTCTTTTTGCATTCGCGCAAGTACCCCGAATTGCGTGGATCATGCGGGTACAAAGTACGTTTCGGACGTGCTGTGTCCTGCAGAAATGATGAGGAACATTGGAGAAAAATATCCCGCGAATAACGTTATCGAATTCGGCATTGTCGATAACCGCGCTGAATGCAGCCCTTGTTGCTACGGTTACCATATTCTCGATTAATGAGATTGTGGATGTGTATGTTGTTTTTGGACTGTTTATTGAAACTTCTTTGTAGACTGATTCATTGAAACACTAATCGAAAATGGAGATTGATTTATTGTTTCGCAAAGCTAAAGCATGGCAACTGTGCGAGTTTATGGGCCAAGCATAGTCGCCATGCTTTTTCTTTTATTGCTTAGCGTCATACAATTGGTTTCGCCAGGCGCAGCCAGAGTATGCGAAGCAGGAAAGAAGAAACAAAAAAAGAATCTGATCACACCGAAATGATGTAAAACAGATTCTGAACGGACAACATAATGGTGGAGCGTAGGGGGATCGAACCCCTGACCTCTTGCATGCCATGCAAGCGCTCTCCCAGCTGAGCTAACACCCCGTTTGAACACTTCTGACTTTAGCACTGCCACCAATCTAGCGCAACGAAAAATTTATTCGATTTTTTCATCTTTAGGCTTGCATGCCGAAAATCATATGTTATTATAAGTGAGCGTT
>CAOKFJ010000149.1 GCA_948467695.1 uncultured Allobaculum sp.
ATTGGGAAGATTGCCGTATTTCATGATGTAGTCGGATACCGGAATACGCACCACTTCATCGGGCGCCTTGCACATCGGGATGATGGTGATCCAGTATACACAGAAAATGAAATAGAGAACGAGAAAGCCGATCACCCAGTACCACATGGGATCAAAGCGTTTTTCGCCATCAGAGGCCGAACGCCTCCGTTTGCTCCAGAACCCCTGCGGTTCCACATGACTCACTTTGCGCGGTGCGCTCGAGGGTTCCTTGACTGCGTGTGCAGCATCGATTTGTTCAATTTGCGTCGCAGACGCTTGTAGAGGCGCTGCCTTCATTTCATCACACTCATTTCTAGTCTCGTCAGTTCAAACGCATTCAACATAAATACGCATGGATGCACTCGAGACACTTGATGAATTCATCATGTCACATATCCGTTTAACCTTCACACGTAAACATTCAAAACTCGCCTCGAAACTCCTATGACGTTTGCTTTTGGCGAATCGGGCGTATGGATGAGCAATCCGTTATTTGACTTCATAAGACAGGGATATGTAACCGTTTTGATTAGCGTAAAGCATTAAAAAAGGAAGCGCAAAACGCTTCCTTATAAATTTCGTTTGATTACTTAACGAATTCAACGATAGCCATCGGAGCAGCATCTCCACGACGGATACGTGTTTTAACTACACGAGTGTATCCACCGTTACGATCAGCGTAAGCGGGTCCGATTTCGTTGAAGAGTTTCTGCAGGGCAGTGGTTCCTTCGTCATCTACTTCTACATTGCGGACAAAAGCAGCTGCCTGACGGCGAGCGTGAAGATCTCCGCGTTTAGCGAGAGTGACAAGACGATCCATCACCGAGCTGAGCTCTTTGGCTTTCATTTCAGTGGTTTCCATTGAGCCGTTCTCGATCAGCGAAGTTGCCATGTTGCGAAGCAGAGCTTTGCGGTGATCGGAGGTGCGGCCGAGTTTACGGTTTTTCATCTTCGACTCCTATTGGTTATCTCCGCCGGCTTTAAAGTGAAGGCCGAGGGAGTAAATTTTGTCTTTGATTTCCTGCAGCGATTTTTTCCCCAGATTTCTGACGTGCTGCATTTCGTATTCAGTCTTCTGGCACAGCTCATCAACCGTAGAGATGCCGGCGCGTTTCAGACAGTTGTAGGAACGTACCGAGAGCTCCAGGTCTTCAATCATCTTGGACTTGAGGGACGCATCGCGTTCTCTTGTGGATTCTTCCTCTTCCGCTTCCGTGTCAACCGGATTGAGGTTGGCTTCGGCAATGATCGCGAGATGGTCGCGAAGCACTTTGGAAGCGATGGACAGTGTCTGCGAGGGTTTCAGAGTTCCGTCGGTTTCGATCTCCATTGTCAGAGTATCGAACGGTTTGCCGTTTTCATCGAGCGTGCTGTTCGATTTGTAGGCAACGCGTACAACCGGAGAGAACTTCGAATCTGTATAGATGATTCCAATCGGAGAGCTGTTTCCGGCCTGACGATGCTTGTTGATGTCAGCAACGACAAAGCCGCGGCCCAGTTTGGCCTGCATTTCCATGGAGAACTCTTTATCAGCAGACAGTGTGCAGATCGGCAGTTCGGGGTTGAGCACCTCGACGCCTTCCGGACACTGGATATCGCCTGCAGTAACAACGCATGGTCCTGTTTTATTAATGCGCAATGTGTGGATTTCGTTGTCGCTGATGTCGATTTTCAGGATGACCTGTTTGAGGTTGAGGATGATTGCAGCCACATCTTCTGTGACGCCATCCATACCTGTGAACTCATGGAAAACATTATCAATACGGATGCTGAAGATCGCACCGCCGGGAATTGCGGAAAGAAGCACTCTTCTCAGTGCATTACCGAGCGTAATACCGTACTGATCAGGAAGAGGCGACATTTCGAATTTTCCCAGGTTTTGAGTTTCCTCAAGAGTTTTAATGTCATAATTTGCCATTCTGCCGGGCCTCCTTATTTATTCCCATAAAACGGGGATTCTGTTCTTATCATTCACTGTCCTAACGGAATGAGAAATTCATTTGACCGAAAGGCCTCATGTTCCCCCACCAGACAGTGAGTAAAGGGTTTGAATCTCTCAGATTAACCGCGCGGTCTTTTCGGCGGACGGCATCCGTTATGGGGAATCGGTGTTACGTCGTTGATCATAGTGATGTCCAGACCTGCAACCTGCAGAGCACGGACAGCTGCTTCACGTCCGGGACCCGGACCTTTAACTTCAACGGCAACGGATTTCATTCCGTGGTCCATTGCAGCTTTACCGGCTGCTTCCGCGGCCATCTGCGCAGCATACGGTGTGCTTTTACGGCTTCCTTTGAAGCCGAGAGCTCCAGCGGAGCTCCAGGAAATTGCGTTACCGCCTTCGTCGGTAATCGTTACGATCGTGTTATTGAATGTAGAATGGATGTGCGCCATACCTCTGGCAACATTCTTTTTAACGCGACGTTTTCTGATCTGCTGTTTCTTTGCCATATCAGTATTTCACCAGTCCTTTCTACTTCTTCTTGTTGGCTACAGTTTTAGCCTTGCCCTTGCGGGTTCTTGCGTTGGTTTTGGTTCTCTGACCGCGAACGGGCAGTCCTTTACGATGACGAATGCCTCTGTAGCATCCGATTTCCATCAGACGCTTGATGTTCAGCTGAACTTCACGACGAAGGTCACCTTCAACTTTGATCTGATCAACAGCTTTTCTCAGTGCGTTGAGTTCATCTTCGCTCAGATCTTTGATGCGTGTATCTTCGCTGATCTTGCAGTCTGCAAGAATTTTTTCGGCAGTGGGTTTGCCGATTCCATAGATATAAGTTAAGGCAATAACACTCCGTTTGTTATTTGGAATGTCAACTCCTGCGATACGAGCCATATCTTCCTCCTGTTATCCTAATTAACCCTGTCTCTGTTTGTGTTTCGGGTTTTCGCAAATAACCATGACTCTACCTTTGCGGCGAATAACACGGCATTTGTCACAGATGGGCTTCACGGATGGTCTTACTTTCATGTGGTTACCCCTTTCGTTTTCACGTATTCAACCTTCTTAAATCAGATCAGCTCGTTGACTGAACGTATTTAAGCAGAAACGTGATCTCAAAAATTTGTACTTGGCGCGATCCGCTGTTACACGGAATTCCCTTGCGGGCACTGACCGCGGGCCGGACGGCTGAGGGATTGTTCCCTGTTCTTTTATTGCTGAGAACCAAGACACAACTAAATTGCGCCTACACAGTATAGACGCAATTCAATTTTGTTTCAAGTTAAGGCGCTCTGAAAAGTTTTGGAAAAATATGTGAGAACGCTTTGCAAAAAATCCTTTATCTATCGTTTTCCCACAACTGGTCATTTTTCTTCTGATCAGTTATCTAGAAAGACCCTCCGGCATGCGTTTTCTGGCGAATGAGCGTCTATTCGTTTTCCTCTCTTTTACCTTCAAGACGTCCAGCCCCTCCTCGTTATCACAGCAGTCTTCGTTTACGCCAGTATCTGCGCAAAGTAGACTTTGCCTGAAGAAGCCGAAAATACGAAAAGCGCCTGAACTGCTCATATTGTCCAGACGCTCGGTGGTACTAACTTGTCATGCTCATTGTAATGCGGTTCTTTGTTTCATGCTTCAAAACATTACCGCCGGAAACTGCTCATTCTTATTGCGCACTGTCCGTTTGGTCTAGATCGCCAGGCAAAATCGGCGATGGCGCCCATTTTCCCCACCACGCAATTCCTTCAGCTATCCAGCCCTTTTCGACTAGTTTGTCGTTTTCGTTTTTATCCACCGTGTAGTTATGGCTTCCCGATTTTGCATTCGGATTGTACTGTCGATAAACCGGAATTCCCGTAGTATCTTCGGAGTACCAGCCAATACCTTCGTCTTTCCATCCAAGACGCACAAGCACATCGCGCTCTTGTTTATCGAGCGTGAAATGGTGATCTCCTGCATTTGGATTGTACAGGCGGTATACAGGATATTCAGAGTTCACTGGCGCGTTCCATCCATCGCCTTCGTCCTTCCATCCCCGTCTGACAAGATCGTTTTTTTCCCACTCATTTGCGGTGTAGAAATGTTCGCCGGAATTCGGATTGTACAGCCGCATCAACCTGCACCATGCGTCTGGTAAAGGAGGAATCGGTTCTTCAGCGCGAATTGCGCCGGGCTGCAGAAGCATTAAAATGCTCAGTGCTGCTGATGCAAATCTCTTCATTTCAAATTACCTCGCTTTCTGATTATCAGTTTCTGCGATACGACCCGCCGTGCTCGCACAGAAAAGATCAATCCCGAGTGAGCATGCATTTCTGAGAAAGTCTGGAATGCAGGAACCGCTGATCGCGAACAAACTGTTTTCTTTTATGATATTCATTTTACGATAAATAACCTGTGTTTTTTTATAAATCAATCACTTGATTGACTTTCCATCAAAATCATCAGTCTGCAGTTGGAAAGCCAGATCATGACATGCCTGCCATCTTGTGCGAGATGCTTAAAATGTATTTTCAGCTCCGCTTATTTTCGGCTAACGCTTGGATTTCAGCAGCAGACCAAGTTCTTTTTTCCAATTCTGAAGTTCAAAAAGATCCGCATGCGCAGCTTCAGGCTGCTTTTTGAAAACTTCTGCAATATTCAGATAAAAGTGAATATTGTCAGTAACGCTTCTATGCAGAATCGGGTCATTCTTCCAGAGATTAAATGCATATGCCGCCATAATCTGAAGAAATTCTCCATCATAGCTATTGCCTTTCAGGCATGCTGCGATACAAAGCGTAACGAGAGAGACGCTGAACTGCTTGCGAGCATACTCAGGCCAGCTGTTCATCATGGCTGCATTGCCAAGAAGATCTTCTACCGTTTTCTGCACGGTGTAGAATCTGGAACGGGATAAAGCATTGACGGCAATCAAATAATCCACATACGCTGCAAGCATAGTCTGTGATGGATCGCACGCAGTTTTGGGATTCATCCGATTTACACTCTCGATACTGTCTTTGGCGCGATAGAGAAGAAGGTAGAATTTCGAATCATATGCCGTTCCCTGGTCTTCTTCATTTGCGAATGAGTAGTAGTCGTCAGCCAGCACTTTGAAGACCTGCAGACGCGTTTTGATCAGTGGCATATGTGTATTCGTCGCATTTTCAATTCGATCCAGCTGCTCAAGCGTTTCATCCACTACATCTTCATAATCGCGTCGATCCTGCATCGTTTTTTCAACGTAGATTTCATATAGATTTTCCAGCATCTTAGCCATATCGGCATGCCACGATTCAGCAACCCCTGTACGAAGGGATGAGTACATCCGGTTGAACAGTTCTTTGAACGCACCATCAGGTGATGGCGTTTCTTTGATCATGAGGTTGAGGAAATTATCGCTATGC
>CAOKFJ010000150.1 GCA_948467695.1 uncultured Allobaculum sp.
TTGTGGACATCCGTCCCGATACCATGAACATTGACGAGAATCTGATCGAAGCGGCTATCACGGATAAAACACGTGCAATTGTCCCCGTCCACTACGCCGGCGTCGCCTGCGAAATGGATACCATCAACGCAATTGCGAAAAAGCATAACCTGAAAGTTGTTGAAGATGCCGCTCAGGGCGTCAACGCTTTCTACAAAGGAAAACCGCTTGGCACGCTAAGCGATTTTGGCTGCTTCAGTTTCCATGAAACCAAAAACTACAGCATGGGAGAAGGCGGCGCCATCCTGATCAACCACGAAGACAAAATCCTTGATGCGGAAATCATCCGCGAAAAAGGAACCAACCGAAGCCAGTTCTACCGTGGACAGGTCGATAAGTACAACTGGCAGTCCTACGGTTCGAGCTATCTGCCTAGCGAACTTTGCGCCGCATATCTGTACCCTCAGCTTCTCCAGTTCGATGAAATCAACGATAACCGTCTCGCTTCCTGGAATATGTACTACTCTCTGCTCAAACCGCTCGCAGATCAGGGAAAAATCGAACTGCCGACGGTACCGGCTGAATGCACGCACAACGCGCATATGTTCTACATCAAAGCGAAAGATCTCGATGAGCGCACCGCGCTGATCGATCATCTGGTGTCGCATGGTGTACAGGCCGTATTCCACTACATCCCTCTGCACGCGTCTCCTGCCGGAAAAAAATACGGACGCTTCGTCGGAGAAGATCGCTACACCACAAAAGAAAGCGACCGTCTTGTTCGCCTGCCAATGTTCTATCATCTGAGCGAAGACGATCTGCGCACGGTTGTTAAAGAAATCTTCAACTTTTACAGCCAGCGCTAATGCATGCCATATGCGATCATCCCTCCGGTGATCTACAGGCAAATTCATCCAGAATACGCAGGAATGCCCGATCGAGTGACGGCATTCCTTTTTTCTTTTCCCTCGTAGATTTTCTATGCACCGTTGCGGCAGGATATGAATCCATCGAACCTCCCACAAAAATCACAAAAACTGCATGGAAAGAACCGTTTTCACTTCAATCGCACGCTCTGTTTTTTCTATAGTTCAATGGTTTTCAAGCGTGTGGTAAATTATTATTGTTCTGATATTCACGTATAACACTGAATATCAACTCTTTCGCATACTATTTGTTCACTACAATGTAAGGAGAATTTATGAAACAGTGCCCAAATTGTTATACCCCTAACGAAGATTACAGTCCCGTATGCAAATCCTGCGGCTATTCGCTGGAATCTGTTGCGGTTCAGGATGAAGACGAACTTACAACCACGCTTCTTGATCCGATGAGCGGCGGCAATGGCGGAGGTTACAATCCTCAGCCGCAGCCCCAGACTTTCGATCCGTATCAGCCTGCTGGTCCCGCCGGATATCCAGGCGGATATCCCGAACCTCAGCCGCAGCCCTATATTCCGCCCCAGCCCAATCCGATGCCCAATCCTGCTCCGCAGAAACCGAAAAAGAAGAAAACAGGCATTTACATCACCATCGGCGTAATCGTCGCGCTGATCATTGCCGGCGTATGCGCATGGTTCTTCTTCTTTAAAGACACACCCGCCGATGACCCCACTCCGACTCCCACTACAGAGACAAGTATAAGTTCCGAAGTTGGGCCCGTATTTAAACCAGGAACCTACAAAGCACGTGTAGGTCTGCATATCCGCACTTCTCCGGATTCCAGCACTTCAGTATCTTCCGAGCTTGCAAAAGGTTCCATCGTTGAGATCACCGACGTCATGGAAATGAAAAACAATACCATCTGGGGCAAGATCGGCAGCGATCAGTGGATCTGCATGTCCGACAAATCCAAGGTCTACGTTGTTTCTGTTCAGGACTAAGCTGTCTGTCAGAATCCGCGCTTTCCATCATCACAAAAACACGAACGAGGAGATTTCCGTTAACTGGAAATCTCCTCGTTTTTCTTATTGCATTGTGGCGTACTGGTACTCCGGATCCTGCAGACAAATCCATCCGCCATCGCTTGTCTGTCCCCATGTTTCGCCATCATTCGACTGGCTGTTGATAATCTGTACCACTTCGCCCTGCCTGCGCAAGCCAATCTGTTCGCTCTCTCTATTTGGAGCAGAGCGCAGCACCATATCATAATTCAGTATCCAGTTCTGCGGCGACTGCGGCTGCGGTTTATACGGGTAATCGGGATACCAGTCCTGAAGCGTAATCATTTCAATACTCTTAAAAATATCGTGATTGAAAATGATGGATAATTCGAGTTTGGAAAGAGAATCTGAATCCAGCGCGTACTCTTCTTCATCGGTGAGTTTTTTCTCAACCAGTTGGCCATTTTCGATTTCCAGACGAGTGATGTTCTTGTCTGTCGCAAAGTTCTGAAAACGAAGTACGCTTCCATTTGAATCCTGATACAGGATACTGCACGCATTGGAAAACGTGCCGTTGGTTTGGTGATCGATCACCTCCTGAGTAGCGCCATAAACAGTTACTCTCTGGTCCTTGTTTAAACCACCGCTTTCCACGAGCAGTTCCATACGTCCATCCTGATTAAAATCTGCAAGAGCAATCCCCCAGTTCAATCCGCCCTGCCAGTTTTCAAACATGCTGGACATCAAGAGATAGGCGTACAAACTCGAGATGGACTCTTCTCGATAATAGTATCCTCTTGCATATCCAAAAATCGGCGAAAAGAAACTTGGTCCTTCTTCTGTATACAGCGGATAGTATGCGTCTTTTGTTTGCGCCCATACTGTTCCATCTTCTGCGTTGACCAGATTCACAATCCATGACGAGCGTATTCCCTCAGTTTCTTCTTTCCCATCCGGATTTGTATACATCTTTGTAGCTTCATCCACACTTGCCGGTATGTCCGGACTCCAAACATAATCACCTTCCAGATTTGCGCGAATCGGCTGTTCCAGATCGTGATTATACAGTTCCGTCCACCCTGAGCCATCCGCAAGCGAACCGTAAATGATCGGTGTGTCTGGATTGGACATCGGATATGTCGCGAGTGTGCGTATACGGAAGGTTTCTCCTGCAGGAATGGTGCCAATCTGATCTCCCGGCTGGCGATTCTCATCCGATGCATACACCGGAATATCCTCGGAAGCTTTCCACAGACTGCTCAGGTTCACAATCCCCTGGCTGTATGCGTCAGGATCCATCTCTTCTGGAAAAAGATCGTCAATTGTCCTGGTTTTCTGACTGCTCGTAAAAGATGCGCTTTGCGCTGAATGATCGCCGTTTGCACACGCGCTGCCTCCTGCCGCAAGAACTGCCGCGATCCACGCTGCCATAATTTTCTTAGTCTTTGTTTTCATCTCGTTTACCTCCATGAAGGAATATTCAAGTCACTGTTCTGTTTGCTTTCAATGTATCGAAAAAAGCGCTAAGCCGGCATCAGATGCACATAGTCGTCAGAAAATCAGAAGCTTATTTATCGAAAACAGAAAAAACGCTGGAGTTTTTGAATTCTCCAGCGAAAAAGCATTGAACGGCATGTGCAAACACTTTGTGAATACTGTGTTTGGGTATATCCATCACTTTGCGGTTTGAAAGCTTTTTGATCCTGAGCGGATCTGCACAATTATTTTCCGACCAGGTCTTCATCGGGCGCGGGCATTGCGTACCATGCAATACCTTCTTCGTCCCAGCCTGCTTTAACCAGATAGTCGTTCTCCTCTTTGTGCGGTGTGTAGTTGTGGCTTCCGGCTTTGGCGTTTGGATTGTACTGGCGATAGACCGGCACAAGTTTTTCATCATGCGAATACCAGCCAATGCCTTCATATGTCCAGCCGAGTTTAACCAGCGCGTCTTTCTCTTTGAGATCAGCGGTGTAGTGGTGATCACCGGCATTTTTGTTATAGAGACGGTATACAGGCGTTGCGGAAACCTTTGGCGAATACCAGCCGATTCCTTCGTCCTTCCATCCGGCTCTGACAAGGTATTTGCGTTCCTGTTCATTCTTGGTGTAGAAGTGCTCGCCGGAATTGGGATTGTACAGACGCATCATCGCATACGATCCCGTATACTGCGTCAGCCAGATCGTCTCTCCATCATCGGGCTCCGGTATTTCAGTCAGCAGGTACGGTCCCTTTTTGTTGAGATACCAGCCCGGATCCTTATACATAAGCGCGCATTTTTTCATCAGTTCAAGGGTGTCTTTATTGCCGTGAAAGCGAAGCACCGAATCCGGATTGATCGCTCTGTTCTGATACGGATCTTTGAGGTTCGAAAGATCGAACGAACTGATATCCACCAGTTTCATATCGCGTCCGGTGTACATCATATCCTGGATATACTCGAGTGAAGAGGTATCGAAATGATGCAGATCGAGTTCTGAAAGACTGGTGCAGTATTTGAACATTTCACGCATGTCTTTTACCGACCATGTATCAAAACTGGAGAGATCGAGTTCTGAAAGCCGGTAGCACTGCAGGAACATTTTGCTCATGTTCAAAGCATATGTGGTATCAAACGAACGCAGATCAAGTTTCTTCAATTTGTAGCAGTTCTCGAACATCTGGGAAAAATCCCGTACCTGTCTGGTATCGAGCGTGATATCAAGTGTTTCCAGTTCGTGACACTCTTTGAACATACGCGTCGCCCCTTCAAGTTTCGGTGTATCGAAATGCGAGATATCGAGACTCTTGAGTTTCTTGCATCCTTCAAACATGCGATCCATATAGACAACACTGCGGGTATCGAACGCGGAAAGATCAAGTTCAGTCAGCGTGCAGCAGTACCAGAACATGTCGTACATGGTCTTTACGGAAGAAGTGCCAAAGTTAGTCAGATCAAGATCTTTCAGATTAAAGCAGCCTCGAAACATACTGTTCGTTCTTTCGAGAGAGACGAGTCTGCAGTTGTGAAGATTAATATATTCCAGTTGGGAGCATTCATTGAACATATACTGCATGCTCGTTACTTTCGGACATTCAAAGGAACTCAAATCAAGCTTTTTGATCTTGCAGGCTCCGTCGAACATGGATTCCATGTTCGTTACCAAAGATGTATCCCAGCCTGAAACATCGAGATACTGAAGATTGCTCATCCAGTAGAACATATCTTTCATCGTCGTGACGGACGAAGTATCAAAACCGCTCAGATCAAGCTGCGTTACGTCTGCGTTGCTGAACATTCCGCTCATATCGGTCACTTTCGAGGTATTCCAGCCGCGAAAATTCAGCTTCATCTGGCCAGTCCCCGCAAACATGTAGCTCATATTCGTAACAGACGAAGTATCCAGAACACTTAGATCAAGGTCTTTCATCTCTCCGTCCTGCGAAATCCAGCAAAACATTCCGCTCATGTCGACAACATTCGAGGTATC
>CAOKFJ010000151.1 GCA_948467695.1 uncultured Allobaculum sp.
GCAGAAACCGATCTGAACGACGCGCTGAAACAGCTGCAGACACTTGCGGACAAATCCGCATTGCAGTCTTTGTATGAGGAAGGACTCGCTCTTGAACAGAACGCTTATACCGAAACCTCATGGACTGTCTTTGCATCGGCGATGAGCGATGCAAAAGCAGTTCTCGATAATGAAAACGCGACGCAAAGCGAAGTCGATCTTGCCAGAGAAAAGCTTTCGACAGCCAAAGACGCGCTTGTCCAACTTGGCGACAAAGCAGAGCTTCTTGCTTTGATTGAACAGGCAAAAGCACTCGATGAAAGTAAATTTACACCATCCTCATGGAGCGACATGCAAAGCGCACTGGCAGCAGCCCAGGAGATCGCAAATAATGCGAACGCTTCGCAAGACGAGATCAACGATGCCTGTGCCGCTCTTGAAAAAGCTGTTGATGCATTGATCGAACGCGCAGACAAGAGCGCCCTGAATCAGCTGTATACCGATACACAGTTCTACAAGGAAAAAGACTTCCTTGCCGATGGATGGAAAGTGTTCAAAGAAACACGCGCCGAAGTCAAAGCGATGCTGGATGATGCAGATGCATCGCAGGCGGATGTCGATGCATTGACAGAACGTTTCCAGACCGCGATTGATGAGCTTGTGCGCAAGGCGGACAAAAAAGCGCTGCTCGCGCTGCATGATCAGGCACAGAAACTGTCAGAAAGCGACTACATGAGCGGATGGGAGGCATTTGCGCAGGCCCGTGCCCATGCGCAGATCGTTCTCAACAACCAGAATGCGACGCAGGCAGAAGTGGATGCGGAAGTGGAAGCGCTGCAGGCAGCAATGGATGCGCTGATTGCCAAACCGGATAAAACAAATCTTGGCAAGCTGATTGAAGAAGCCGAAAAACTGGATCAGTCTGACTACATTTCGAATGGCTGGAGCGAGTTTGAAGAAGCGCTCACCCAGGCAAAAGCTGTGTTTGAAGACCAGAGCGCAAGTGAAGAGACAGTCGCAGAGATGATCTCCAGACTGACAAACGCCATGAACGCCCTGATTGAAAAAGCCGACAAGACCGAACTGCAGGCGCTCTATGACGACCTCTCCATGCTTAATGACGAAGACTAATCGCGAGCGAAAATCATTCTTCCTGAAAAAGGAAGTGTGAGTGTGCAGGGCAACTCGCTTAAAGTCAGTGGTGCAGATGAAATCATCGTGCTGTACACAAGCGAAACCAGCTTCAAAGATGCGCTTACCGATCCCTCGAACAGCGGTGTCAACTATGAACAGAAAGTCAGACACACGCTTGATGAAGCGCAGAAAAAGACATATTCTCAACTGCTCAATCGTCATCTGGATGACTACCGCTCGCTGTTTCGCCGTTTGTGGATTGATCTCGAAGGTGAAAGCATTCTCGCCGCTGATGGAAAAACGTGGCAGAAACCGGAAAACTACGCGATGCATTATCAGTTTGTGCGCTATACAAACATTGCGGTGGACCGCGAAAACTCTTTAATGCCGTATGGTCTGTTCGGCATGTGGCAGCCTACATGGACAGCCGTCAACGAAGGCGCCTACTTCCTCAACGAAAATATGGAAAAAATGCAGATGATGAAAGGCGCTGCCAATCTTGCCGATGTTTCAACGGCGCAATACCGATTCATCAGCGACTGGACGAAAGAAGAAACCGGACAGCGTACAGCGCAGACGATTTACGGCGCTGAAGATGGAGCCTGGATGATGTCGCATTCGACCGGCATCTGGGCAAAATCCGGCATGTGGGGTGGCGAAGTCGAATGGGGATCCTGGCTCAACGGCGGCATCTGGGCACTGGATTCTCTGTACGATAAATACGACTACACGCAGGACATCGAACTGCTCAAAAAGTACTATCCGATTTTTGAAGGCGCGGCGAAATTCGCACTCAGCTCGCTGATCGAAGTCGATGGCGTCAATGGCGAACTCAAAGGCTACAAGGTCGCTGCTCCGGCAGGATCGCCCGAACACTGGTACTGGGTCAATGGCAGGAAGAACGGTTTCGATATCGCGTCGGCGTGCGATACGCTTCTGTTCTACAACCTGTTCAATATTCTTGAAAAAAGCGCCGCAGAACTCGATCAGGCTGGCGTGGAATACGACAGAGCTTTTCTCAAACGCGTTATGGACACCAGAGAGCAGATGATTCCGCTGGAAATGTTTATCGATGAAAAAACGGGACATTTGAAAGAATGGTACAACGAATACGAAATCGGCGATTACAGACATCGCCATGCTTCGCATCTGATTGGTCTGTTCCTTTCCAATGTGGAAATCACACCGTACGATACGCCCGAACTTTGGCAGGCGCAGAAAAAAGAGCTGATCCGCTGGAAAGACGCCAATGGCGGCGCGCATCCCGACCGTTCTTTGATGGCTCTTCGATGCGGCTATCCCGAATTTGCGATGTCCGCGCTCGAACTGATCGGCACCGATTACAATCATGACTCGCTCATGTTCTGGGGGCAGCTGACAAACGCCATTCCTGAAGCGGTTCTCGACAGCCGTTTTGACTCGATCAATCTGATGGAGAACATGCCTGGGGCATGGACGGATGGAAGCGTAAAAGGAATTTGCGCGCGCGGAGGCTATCAGCTTTCCATTGAATGGAAAAATGGAGAACTTGTCCGCTGCGTGATCGATTCGTCTACAGGAAAAACACCGCGTGTGTTCTACAAAGGCGAACCGGTTGTTCTCTCGAATGATGAACGCTTTGTACTCAACCGCAGCAGTTCTTCGCTTGAAGACCTGCGCGAAGAAGCAAATGAAAAGCTTCATGGCAAATACACACTTGAAAGCAGACAGATGCTTGAACGTATCGCGCAAAGCGGAAGCAAAGACGAACTTCTCGATGCGTTCCTGTCGATGGAACCCTCGCATTACATGCAGCGTGAAGTGGTTGTGACAGCAGAAAACGACAATCATGTGCTCATCGGCAGCGGATCCACTCTGCAGCTCTATGCAGCGAGTGATAAAGAAAACGCGAAATATGAATGGAGCGTTGAAACAATCGATGGATCGGATGTACAGCGCGTGGCAAGCATCGATGGCAATGGTCTTGTCAGTGCGGTAGGCGGCGGACAGGTGCGCGCGACAGCCCGTATCAAAGGCGAACCCAAATCAAGCGCTTCGATTGACCTGAGCATTGAAGCCGACACGTTCGAACTGGCTGAATGCATCGACGATCGCGACAGCCGTATCGCCTATACACCGGGCTGGGAAACCTGGGAGGAAGACAAACACAATGGCGGAACGGTCACCTATTCCCTGCATGCAGGCGAATGCGCCTCGCTGACCTTTACTGGATCCGGGTTTGAGCTGATCGGCAGCAGCGCGGATCATATCGGTGATTTCCGTCTGTATCTCGATGGCGAAGTTCTTGCAGATCGCGTTGATGCAGGAGCCCACGGATACAATAAAGTCATCTACTCTGTATTCGGCCTTGAAGACGCCCCGCATACGCTGAAGGTTGAAAGCCTGAGTGATCGTATCGATATGGATGCGCTTAATCTGTACAAAAGCGTCTTTGCAAAGCCATCGCACAGAACAGTTGTGTATGAGCAGGTGATGCGCATGCAGCAAGCCGTTTCCGCACTTCAGATCGGCTTGAATTAATCGTTCTGCAATCATCAGATTCACTTATCCCGACGTCTTCTTGCGCATCGCGCTTGAGCGTCGGGATTTTTGTATCGGACTGAAGAAACGGGACAGACGCAGAACGGAGAATTTTCGCGAAATTGTGTAGAAAGAGACATACTGATCGCGTATGCGGACAATGGATCTGAACCGGCAGGACGCGTTAACAATGGCGAAACAGAGTTTTTCCTATACTGTATGCGGGATACTCTATTTGCGGTTGAAAATCATCGCGTGAGTAGAGACAATACATAAAAAGTGAAAAACAATTGGATTGAACGATGTTTATGCATATACCGATATACGCATAAACACGATGGAATAGAAAAAACTGCGCGAATGCATGCTTCGCAGACACCGCGCAGGAAAAGAGAGGAAAAACAACAATGCGTTTACTGATGATTGAAGACAACAAGGAACTCATCGTATCCGTTAAAGCCGGTCTGGAAAAAGCGGGTTTCCAGGTGGATGCGGCATATGACGCGACAAGTGGAGAAGAGCTTGCTCTGGTCAATACATACGATGCGGTTCTGCTTGATTTGAACCTGCCGGATGGCGATGGACTGGATGTGCTGCAGGCAATGCGCACACACCACGTGCAGACACCGGTCATTATTCTGACAGCCAGAGACGATACGGAAGACTGCGCGAAAGGACTTGACCTTGGCGCGGACGATTATTTGACCAAGCCGTTTCAGCTGCTCGAACTGCGCGCTCGCATTCAGGCGGTCATCCGCCGCTACTATGGACGAACCAATCCGCTGATCGAGATCGGTTCGCTCAAACTCAATCCTTCCTCGCGAAAAGTGCAGTGGAATGACGAGAAAATCTCGTTATCGTCCAAGGAATTCGATATTCTCGAATACCTGTGCGAACGCTACCCTGCAGTTGTCTCGAGCGAAGAGATCGTTGAACATGTGTATGATTCGGATTTCGATCCGTTTTCCACCGTTCTTCGCGTCCATCTCAGCCGTCTGCGCAAAAAACTTGAGACGGTCTGCGGACGAAACATTCTTGTGACGACAAGAGGCAAAGGATATTCCATATGCGTGGACGACTGAGCAAGAGAGTGCACAGTGTTCTGACGATTCTTTTCTTTTCGCTTCTGCTGACGATGCTTTTTATCGGATGCGTCCTGCTCGTCGAGTATCACTCGCTGCGTATCCTTCCGGACAATGCCAAAGCGATGTACGCTTTATCGAGCGCTGATTACAGCCGATACGTCAGAGAAGGTTCGTTTTATCTCGATCCGAACCGGCTGATGAGCTGGGCGCTGTTTACGGATCTCAAAACACAGGCGATGCTTGGACGACTGCTCGAGTCAGCGTTGCTGTTCTTTATCGCGATGACCGTGGTATGTACCTTTTTCTGGCTGCAGGTCAGGAAAATGCTTGCCCGACAGACGTTGCAGACAGCCAGCGAACTGCTTGATTCGATGGATGAGCCGGAATTTACCGGCGAACCGATTCTTGAAGAAACCTATTTGAAGATGAAAGAGAAGTTCGACGCGCGCCTGGAAGACTTCAAACGTCTGAATTCCTATATCTCGCATGAGCAGAAAAACGAAATGGCCATACTGCGCATGCGTATGGACCTG
>CAOKFJ010000152.1 GCA_948467695.1 uncultured Allobaculum sp.
AAGAATGTCAGCGGGACGAAAGATCATTACGCTGCATCCTTTTCAAAGAGATTGACACGAATGACTTCATCGATGGCGCGGATGGCGTCAAGGGATTCATCGGACGGTCTGTCTTCCAGGTCAAGAATGGTGTACGCGATATCGCCGCGGGATTTGTTGAGCATGTTTTCGATGTTGCTTCCGTTTGCGGAAAGGATGTCAGTGATTTTGGAGAGCACTTTCGGCTTGTTGTCGTGGATCACACCAACACGGTACGGCATTCTCAGTTCGAGAGCGACGTTGGGCAGGTTGACGGAGTTGATGATGCTTCCTTCTTCGAGGTAGCTGCGCAGTTCTTTAGCGGCTGCTACAGCGCAGTTTTCTTCGGATTCTTCGGAGCTTGCGCCAAGGTGGGGAAGACCGATGACACCGGGGTGGCCGGCGAGTTTTCCATCAGGGAAGTCAGTGACGTACAGAGCCACCTTGCCGGAGTCGAGCGCTTCGAGGATATCGTCATCGTTGACCAGACCGCCGCGGGCGAAGTTGAGGATTTTGACGCCGTCTTTCATCTGGGCGATGGTTTCTTTGTTGATGAGATTTCTTGTGGAATCGAGAAGGGGAAGGTGCAGGGAGATGAAGTCGGAATTGGCGAAGAGATCCTTGAGATCTGTTTTGTGTTCGATCCAGCGGGAGAGTTTCAGCGCGGATTCAACAGAGAGGTAGGGATCATAGCCAAGCACGTTCATATCGAGATGAAGCGCGGTGTTAGCGAGTTTGCTTCCGATTGCGCCAAGACCGACAACGCCAAGGGATTTCCCGGCGATTTCGTTTCCGGCGTATTTCTTTTTCTGTTTTTCAACATCTTTGGCAAGTGTTTCGCTGCCAGCCTGGGTGTTGACCCATTCCATGCCATGGTACAGATCGCGGGAAGCGAGAAGCAGACCGGCGATAACGAGTTCTTTTACCGCGTTGGCGTTGGCGCCGGGTGTGTTGAAGACAGCAATGCCGCGTTTTGTGCATTCCGCAAGGTCGATGTTGTTTACACCGGCGCCTGCGCGGGCGATTGCCATCAGGTTGTCGTTGTAGTCCAGATTGTGCAGGTCGGCGCTGCGCACCATGATGGCATCGGGATTTTCAGCGTTGGCTGCATATGTGTATGTATTGTCGAATACGGCGGTTCCTTTATCGGAAATCGCGTTCAGTAAAGCTACAGTTCTCATAGATGTTTTCCTCTTGTATGTGTTTGTCTTGATGGAATCTGATGTCCAATGTGTATAAAAGGGCCTGCAGCTTGTGCTAGGCAGCACGCGAGCTGCAGGCGCCTGGTTTAAGCGTGTTCTTCTTCGAAGGCTTTCATGAAATCGACGAGTTTCTGCACGCCTTCAACAGGCATCGCGTTGTAGATGCTTGCGCGCATACCGCCGACGGAACGGTGGCCTTTGAGGTTTTCAAAGCCGGCTTCTTTGGCTTTGGCGATGAATTCCTTGTCGAGATCGGCATTGCCGGTTACGAAAGGAATGTTGACCAGGGAACGGTCTTCTTTGGCAACGGGGGTGGAGAAGAGCTTGGAATTGTCGAGGTAGTCGTAAAGCAGAGCGGCTTTTTCCTTGTTGATCTTTTCCATGTTTTCCAGACCGCCGATTTTTTCTTCAAGCCATTTGCAGACAAGACCAACCATGTAGATACCGTATGTGGGAGGTGTGTTGTACATGGAATCGTTGTCGACATATGTCTTGTAGTCGAGCATTGCGGAAGGTATGTCGTCGCGCTGGTCGTCAAGCATGTCTTTTTTCATGATGACCAGAGTTACACCGGCAGGACCGAGGTTCTTCTGCGCACCGGCGAAAATCATGTCGTACTGTGTCACATCGAGCGGTTCGGTGAAGATGCAGCTCGAAAGGTCGGCAATAAGGCGTTTGCCTTCATGCGGCGGAAGCTGTTTGTACTTGGTTCCGAAAATAGTGTTGTTTTCGCAGATGTAAACATACTCTGTATCGGGATCGAGGTCGTCCTGAGTGATTTTCGGAATATACGAGAAAGTCTTGTCGCTGCTGTCGCCGGCCATATGAACACGACCGAGTTTCTTTGTTTCAGCGATGGCTTTTTTGGTCCACTGACCGGTGTTGATGATATCGGCACCATTTTTATTGAAGTTCATCGGGACCATGGAGAACTGCAGGTTTCCACCGCCCTGAAGGAACAGAATTTCGTAATCATCGGGGATGTTGGCGAGACGGCGGATGGTGTCCTTTGTTTCCGCCAGAATGGATTCGAAGGCTTTGGAGCGGTGTGACATTTCCATCACGCTCATTCCTGATCCTCTTGCATCCAGCATTTCATCAGCTGCTGTTTTCAGCACCCATTCGGGCATACAGGCCGGGCCTGCAGAAAAGTTGTAAACTTTACTCATTTTATTCTCCGTTTCTTTCCTCGTTCCAGAAAATGATCAGCGTACGCAAACAGTGTTTGTGATTCGTGATCGTCCGGAATGGAATGTATAAGTTATAGCACTCTGTTTTCAACGGAAAAAACGGGAACATGGTTTTTGAGCAAAATCATGAAATAGTGTATGTAAAAATGAAAAAATTCACGAATTTTCTGAAAAGTTTTCAAAGAATGTGCGTTGACTTTCTGCGCGATGCCTTTTGCGCGTATTGCCCAGGCGATGAAAGGAAGTCACAGAGTTTTGTTATAATGTTCAGGCACTCCACAAAGCGCCATTATATAGAGAACGCAATTCCAGCGATGTTCAGAGTGCGAAAGACGCAGTCTGCAGCGATGGAGTTCTATGGCGCGAGGGTTTGGAGAAAGAAGGAGGCCACATGATCGGTTATCTTGAAGGAACGGTACGCAAGACAAGAAAGGATCATCTCCTTTTGCAGTGCGGACCGATCGGTTTTATCGTTTACGTGCCTGGAGCGCAAAGCTATACTCAGGGTTCGCAGGCAGCGTTCTACACGCATCAGCAGTTCAAAGAAGACGGGCAGATGCTCTACGGATTTGAAAGCGAAGAGCTTTACGAACTGTTTGTTCTGCTCATTCAGGTCAAAGGGCTTGGATGCAAAACGGTGCTCAACATGCTCTCGAGCGCCAAAGGCGATTCGATTATCCGCGCCATTGAAACCGGTGATGCCGCCGCGCTGAAAAAACTGCCGGGCATCGGCGCGAAAACCGCCGGGCAGATTCTGCTTGATCTCAAAGGCAAAATCACCGTACCCGAGACAAAATCCAAAGCGCCATCCGCAAGCGAATTGTCGCCCGTGGCGCAGGAAGTCTGCGATGCGCTGTTATCGCTTGGCTATCGTCAGCCGGAAGTTGACAGTCTGCGTCTGGCAGAGCTGGAAAAAGAGCACCCTAAAACGGATGAACTTCTGCGTTTCTGCCTGCGTGAACTTGCCAGACGAAAAAAAGGCGTTTAGCGGGGCATACGCATTGCGTGCATTGAAGCATTAGATATGTACAGAAAGAAAACAGGCGCGAATTCTGTCCGTCAAAAAACGTATCTGAACTCATAGCGTTTTTACCCAGACAGTTTTTCGCGCTTTATATCGAACAATAATGAATCAAACAATAATTAAGTAGAAAGGAAGGTAAGTATGGAAGAGGAACGCATTCTTGATGGTGAAGAACTTTCAGAAGACCGCGATCAGGCTCTTCGTCCGGCTACCCTTGCGGAATATATCGGACAGGAAGAGCTCAAGCACAACCTGAATGTCTTTATTCAGGCAGCCAGAAGCCGCGGGGAAGTTCTTGATCACGTTCTGCTTTACGGCCCTCCGGGACTGGGCAAAACAACCATGGCGATGATCATCGCGCATGAAATGAACGGCAATCTGGTCACCGCGACCGGACCGGCAATTCAGAAATCCGGCGACCTGGCGGCAGTGCTCTCGACACTTGAAGCCGGCGACGTCTTGTTTATTGATGAAATTCACCGCATTCCGCGGCAGATGGAGGAAATCCTGTATTCGGCTATGGAGGACTTTTTCCTCGATATCGTTGTAGGAAAGGATGGCGCATCGGCGCATTCGATCCGCCTCGCGCTTCCGCCCTTTACCCTGGTTGGCGCGACAACGCGCGCCGGAGATCTTTCCGCGCCGCTGCGCGACCGCTTCGGGATTGTCCTGCCGCTTGAGTATTACAGCCAGAATGAACTTGAACAGATCGTTTCGCGCACTTCCGGCATTCTGGAATCGGATATTGAAGATGTAGCGATCAGCGAAGTCGCCAGACGCTCGCGCGGAACGCCGCGTATCGCCAACCGTCTGCTTCGACGCATCCGCGACTTTGCGCAGGTATACAACGAAGGCGTCATTTCGCAGGACGTTGCCGACGACGCGCTCAACCGCCTGAAAGTCGACCAGCTTGGTCTGGACCGTGTTGACCGCAAATATCTCGAGGGCATCATTTACCGCTTTAGCGGCGGACCGGTGGGTGTTGAAGCTCTTGCCAGTTCCATTGGCGAAGATGCCACAACGCTCGAAGATATGTATGAACCCTATCTTCTGCAGACAGGGCTGATCAACCGCACGCCACGCGGACGCATCGCTACGCGAAAAGCGTACGAACATCTGCACATCGCTCTGCCCGACGACACGCAAAATGCCTATGTACCGGTGCAGGATGAAGAAGAAGGCGAGTAAGGTGAAGCGAATGAGCCATAAAAGCCATAGTCTGCATCTGTGCAGAAAGAGTCTGCTGATCGCGCTGCTTCTACCGCTTGCGCTTCTTGGCGGATGCGCCAGCCAGAAAGTCACCTCGTGCACATACAGCACCAAAGAAGGCTCGTCCATCGTGCTGCGTCTGAAAGCGCATGAAGAATCCGAAAAAGCCGAGTTGCTGGATATCGTGATGCATTTTCCGCTCGAATACGACGAGACATTGACTGGCACGCACATTCCTTTGGACGAGACAAGCAAAGACATCAACGCGCAGAAAAAACGTCTGCTTCAGGAAAGTGTCGGAAGCACGCTTGGCATCAATCCTGATCTCATTCGTGTAAAAGAAAAAGACGGTCAGTTTGAAGTGAGTGCCAATATTCTCGATATTCCCGCCCTGTTTGAACGCTTCTCGCTTGAAGCGCCATCTCTTGACTATGATGCGCTTAAAGCGGAGCTTGAACAGTCGCCTCTGTTTTCCTGCAGTTCCAAATAACCTGTGAAACTGATCGCATCCTGCTTTGATTCATGAAAGCAGGATGCGTTTTTACTTTTGAGCGGATTGTGCGCATGAAGACAAAATTAAACGCTG